>NYXF01000096.1 GCA_002685455.1 Porticoccus sp.
ACTTTAAGCCCTTTAGGATTTCAATTGCCTCCTCATTGGAGGGCTCAGGAACATCTATTTTCTGGAAACGCCTTGAAAGCGCCCTATCCTTTTCAAATACACCTCTGTACTCCTGAAAAGTTGTAGAGCCAATACAGCGAATGTGACCCGATGTAAGAATCGGCTTCAAGAGATTAGAGGCATCCATCACACCGCCAGAAGTTGCACCAGCACCAATAATTGTGTGTATCTCATCAATGAAAAGAATAGCTTTATCTTTTGCTTTAAGCTCGGCCAATATACCCTTGAATCTTTTTTCAAAATCTCCTCTATATTTTGTACCTGCAAGAAGATCGCCTACATCAAGAGAATAGACTGTTGATTCTGAGAGAATATTTGCTGCATCTCCATCAACTATCATTTTTGCTAGACCTTCAGCTATAGCAGTTTTTCCAACACCAGCCTCACCAACAAGCAGAGGATTATTTTTTCGACGACGAGCCAGTATTTGCGAAACTCTCTGAATTTCATGACTTCGTCCAATCAGAGGATCTATATTCCCATTTTCTGCCTCAATATTTAAATTTGTTGTAAATTTATCAAGCAAGCTTGTTTTCTTTTCTTTTCTTGAACCTAGTGAGTCCTCTGAAACTATATTATCATCAAGAATTCCCTCAGATTCATCAGCATACCCAGGAGCACCATGAGATATTACATTTACAACGTCAATTCTATTTATACTTTGAGCATGAAGAAAATATACTGATTGACTTGCCTGTTCACTAAAAATTGCAACAAGAACATTACATCCTTGAACTTCTTTATTTCCAGAAGATTGAACATGAAAAACTGCTCTTTGAAGTACTCTCTGGAACCCAAGAGTAGGTTTTACTGACTGATCATCATTTTCAGGGTCAATAATAGGTGTAGAGTCAATAAATTCTTCCAAATCTTTTTTCAGTAACTCAGTGTCTGCTCCGCAAGACTTTAATATATTAACTGCTGACTCATTTTCAAGAAGAGCTAAAAATAGATGCTCTACCGTCATAAATTCATGTCTCTTTTCAGCAGCAACTTTATAAGCATCATTTAATGTCAACTCTAATTCTTTGCTTAGCATACGGACCTCAATTAATATTCAGTTAATCGTTTACGGGCTCAATCTCGCACTTAAGCGGATGTTCATTATCTCTTGCAAGTTCTCTTACCTGTTGGGCCTTAGTTTCGGCTACATCCCTTATATAAATAGCGCACACAGCTTTACCTTCAGTATGTACTTTTAGCATTATTCTAGTAGCAGCATCATAATTCATTGAAAAAACTTGCTTTAATAGAGTCACTACAAACTCCATTGGAGTATAATCATCATTAAATATGATTATTGCATAAAGTGGTGGTTTTTTTAGTTTTGGTTTTTTTTCTTCTAAAATTGATGTGCTTCCACTATTGTAATCTGATTCTTCTTCAGAATCCTTATTATCAAGCCTAATCATTAAAAAAATTCCCGTATAAATGTTCAAAAAGAAATTTCGGTAAAAATTTTTTACTTTTAAAAAGTAACTCACCTATTCTTATGGAATATATTTAGTCACAAGAGTTAAATATATACAACATATCGAATATTTTTTTGAGTTTTAAGGATTGTACAAAATATATATTGGGTCGTAAAATTCATATTTCAAGATAGCTATTAAGGTTTTCTGATATTTTTTTTATTTATCTAAAACTATAAGTTATGTTTAATAAAAAATGTTAAATTTCTCTTTTTCATAGGTCACTTGGGAAAATGGTTGATCTTGTTTTGTTTAATAAACCTTATGGTATTTTGAGTCAATTTTTAGATCATGATGGACATCGTGGTCTAAAAAGCTTTCTAAATTTTCCAGAAATATATCCTATGGGAAGGCTTGATTTAGATTCAGAGGGTCTATTATTATTATCAAGTGACGGGGGTCTTAAGGCTCAAATTACTGATCCAAAATATAAAATGAAAAAAACTTATCTAGTCCAAGTTGAAGGACAGATAACCACTAAGGCAATAAAGACATTATCTTCCGGAGTTTTACTTAAAGATGGCATGACACGGCAAGGTAAGGTGATGGAGATAAATGTACCCAAAATTTGGGAAAGGTCCCCACCAATCAGAACAAGAAAAATGCATCCTACTAGCTGGTTAGAGTTGAGCATACATGAAGGAAAAAATAGGCAAATTAGAAGAATGACTGCCTCTGTTGGTTTTCCCACCCTTCGTTTGATAAGAATCCGTATTGGACCTTGGAAGCTTGGTAATATTTTACCCGGTGAATATGTTAGTCAAACCGTACACTTACCTCGAAAAAAAAAATATTAATAAAATATAAATCAACCATAGTATTTAAACTCATAAAGTATAGGATAAAATAGATTCAGAATGAAAACCCATAACAAAAAAATTAGGTTAAACGCTGAGATTCCTAAGACGAAAGTTATTGTTGGTATGTCTGGTGGCGTTGATTCCTCAGTATCAGCGCTTTTACTCAAGCAACAAGGTTATGCTGTTGAAGGTCTCTTCATGAAAAATTGGGATGAAGACGATGGATCAAAGTACTGTTCAGCGGAGCAAGATATGTTAGATGCTAAATCGGTAGCTGACACATTGAAAATTCCTTTTCATACAGCAAATTTTGCACATGAATACTGGGATAATGTATTTGAGGGTTTTCTGAGTGAATACAAAAATGGAAGGACACCAAACCCAGATGTTTTATGTAATAAAGAAATTAAATTCAAAATTTTTCTGGATTATGCTCAAATATTAGGTGCAGATTATATTGCTACAGGTCACTACGTACAAAAAATAGAAGAAGGAGAAAAAACATTTCTACTCAAGGGTGTAGATAAGAATAAGGATCAAAGTTATTTTTTGCATGCTGTGGATGAAAAGGCATTCAAAAAAACACTTTTTCCAATTGGTGGAATGCTTAAAAATGAAGTTAGGAAGATCGCAGAAAAATATAGATTAGCAACTGCAATGAAGAAAGATTCGACCGGTATATGCTTCATTGGTGAAAGAAGATTTAAAGATTTTCTCCAACGATACCTTCCTGTTCAACCAGGACAAATTGAAACTCCCTGTGGGGACATTATTGGACAGCATAATGGGTTGATGTACCATACCCTTGGCCAGAGACAAGGATTAGGAATTGGAGGAATCAAAGATTCAGATAATAGCCCCTGGTATGTTATAAAAAAGGACTTACCAAGAAATGCACTAATTGTTGCTCAGGGAGTTAATAACCCCTTGCTTTTTTCTAACAGACTCAGAGTATCAAATATACATTGGATAAATGGAACCCCAGAAGAAATAAATAGTGCAATCAATACTGGGCTTACATGTAATGCTAAAAATCGCTACCGACAAGACGATCAAATATGTAACGTAACAAAAAATACTCAAGGGTATCAAGTGAAATTTAGTATCCCTCAGCGAGCTGTAACGCCTGGACAGTTCGTTGTATTTTATCAAAAAAATTTATGCCTTGGAGGAGGTGTAATCGAGGAGGTCTGGAATGATTAAATTAAAAAATATGTTTAATAAGCAGAGTACTGGATGATCTTCAAAAAACCAACGAGAAATCAGATTATTGCTTTATCAGGAATTTTTCAATCTTGTCATCTCGTTCACCAGCTATCAAGATATGGGTCAATAACCGAGGAGGAGCTAAAAAGTAATATACAAGTTTTGTTCAGCCAGGGTGAAAAGGAGATACTAAATATATATGGATCAATAGAGAATTTAGATCATGGTATAAATTTTTTTCAAAGCCTTCTAGTAAACAAATATAAAAGAAATCTACCAGAGACCCTTCGTTATGCAATTGGAGTTATGTACTTAGCAAAAAAACTAAGGAAGGATAAAAAAATGTCAATGATGATTAAACATAGGCTTGAGTTATCTGTTAGGCAAATAGAACATTTTTCACTCACTCATCCGAACGTAATATCCAATATTTCACAAATTTATCAAGATAGTTTTGGCACATTTTTATACCGTATGAAGATCAATGGTAGTTTTGAGTATCTGAAACAAGACCAAGTTGTCTATCGAATTAGATGTTTATTGTTTTCCGGTATACGCTCTGCTCTACTTTTTCATCAAACTGGCGGGAAAAAACGCCAACTTATATTTAATAAAACACATATACTAGAGCAATTGAAAAATCTTCATGTAGACATTTAATGATACTAAGATCAAATGATGATTTTTTGATACCCAATAAACATAGATCTGAAATTATATGAGAATTATAGTAAAATAATAATTTTGAATGAGTCTTTATTTAAAGTTACAAAGTTTGGTTTGGAAGCAAAAATGAAATTATCAAATTTAACAGCAATATCTCCAATAGATGGTCGTTATGCTAGCAAAACTAAAGGCTTACGTTCGGTTTTTAGTGAGTATGCTTTGATAAAACAAAGAGTCCTTGTAGAGGTATCCTGGCTTATATTCTTAGCTAGAAATGATGATATCGAGGAAATATCTATTTTCAGCGCTGACGCTGAATCTACACTAACTTCATTACATATGAATTTTAGTATTGAAGATGCGACACGTATTAAGGAAATCGAAAAAAAGACGAATCATGATGTTAAAGCTGTCGAATATTTCATAAAAGAAAAAATTTCAAAAAATGAAGAGTTATCGAAAATTTCTGAATTTGTCCATTTTGCCTGCACCTCTGAGGATATAAATAACCTTTCTCATGCCTTAATGCTCAAAGATGGTAAGAATAATTTTTTGTTGCCGTATGCCGAAAAAATTATATTAAAAATTTCTGATTTGGCGAAAGAATATGCAGATATACCAATGCTTTCCCATACACATGGACAGCCAGCATCTCCAACAACAGTTGGCAAAGAGTTAGCAAACACTGCTTTTCGTTTAAAACGCCAAATCTTACAGATTAAGAATATCCCCTTGTTAGGTAAGATTAATGGCGCTGTAGGCAACTATAATGCACATTTTGTAGCTTATCCTGATATAAACTGGGAGTTTAATGCTGAACAATTTGTTTGCGGTCTTGGTCTCGATTGGAATCCTTTTACAACTCAAATTGAGCCGCATGATTTCATTGCTGAATTATTTAATGCAATTTGTCGCTTTAATAACATCCTAATTGATTTTGATAGAGATATATGGGGATATATTTCACTCGGTTATTTCAAACAAAAAACTACAGCCGGGGAAATTGGCTCGTCCACAATGCCCCATAAAGTTAACCCAATAGACTTCGAGAACTCTGAGGGTAACTTAGGTCTAGCGAATGCTATATTTTCACATTTAGCAAATAAATTACCAATATCACGCTGGCAACGTGATTTGACTGACTCAACAGCTCTTCGAAATATTGGTGTAGGTTTTGGTTACAGTCAAACAGCATATGAAGCTACAATTAAGGGCATTGATAAACTAGAAATCAATCAAAAAGTTATATCCAATGAACTTAACAATAATTGGGAGGTTCTCGCTGAACCAATACAAACTATGATGCGTCGGTATGACATTTTTGAGTCATATGAAAAGCTTAAAATTCTTACAAGAGGAAAAAACGTAGACAAAGCGATGATATTAAATTTTATTGAAACCCTCGAGATTCCCGAAGTAGCAAAGAAAAAACTTCGCAGTCTTACCCCCTGTAACTATACGGGTAATGCAGAAAGTCAAGCAAAAAAAATATAAATAATCTTATTTATAAGTTTATTGGTTCAATATAAACCGATCCTAAGGGAGTTCTAATGGGGGATTTTCCATCAATACTTAGTGGTATTTCTACGACACAATTTTTGTCTGAATATTGGCAAAAAAAACCTCTTCTAGTAAGAAACGCTATTCCAGACTTTGTTTCTCCCATAACTGGAGATGATCTAGCAGGCCTTTCCCTTCATATAGACGTTGAATCAAGACTAATTTTTAAAGAAAAAAAACAAGTTTCCTGGGTTCTTGAGCAAGGTCCGTTCGATGAAAATACTTTTAAAAAACTCCCGAAAAAATATTGGACACTTTTAATTCAAGCAGTTGATCTGTGGTGTCCAGAAGTAAAGAAATTAATAGAATACTTTTATTTTCTACCAAAATGGCGGTTAGAAGATGTAATGATTAGTTACGCTCCAGAGGGTGGTAGTGTTGGGCCTCACTTTGATAATTATGATGTATTTTTACTTCAAGGTTC
>NYXF01000012.1 GCA_002685455.1 Porticoccus sp.
AGCTGTATTCTTTAATTAATCTACCATCTGCTTCAATATGTTTAATAATTAACATATTATTACTGATATAAATTTCATAGTTTAAAAAAACGTAATTATCAAATCCACTTTTTAAGTCAAATTTATATTCATTCCACCATTCTGTTTTGTGTAATTCAGATGATTTAATTCTACCTTCAATTAAAAATCTAACATTTGAGTTTAGTCTTGAAAGTGCCTTTTTGTGAAGTCTAAAAGACTTAATAACACCAATTTCGTTCTCAAGGTTAATCATTGACCTGTTAAAAATTGTCATCGATGTAGGGAGTGCCATTTCAGAATCCTGTGCCTTATCTATAATTTCAATTTGAGAAGAAGAAGAGTATATATTTTCAGAGTAACGAAGGTAAATAAATGCTAGGAGTAAAAATATAATAACAGAAATAAAATAATAAGGCCAAAAAGAAAGATATCTGAAAATTTCAATTCTAAAATCATCTGAATTAGGGGTATTTTTAATATTAATATGATCTTCCAAATTTTTAGTTGTTAATTACTATTATTGACGATAAAACAAATGATAAAAGACTTAATAATGTGCCTGAATTTCCGATTATTCCTGCATTTTTAATCCTTGTGGTATTAGGGTTAACAATAATGATATCTCCGGAAAAAATCTGAAAATATGGACTAGAGAAAATTTCAGTTGAAGTCAAATCAATTTGTACTGTGGTCCTTTTATTATTTTTTTCTCTTATTAATGTAATATTATTTCGTTTTCCATTAATTGTTAAGTCTCCAGCAAAACCAATAGCTTCCAAAATATTTAAATTATTCTCTAAAAATTCATGCTTTCCAGGATTATTCACTTCCCCCAAAATTGTAAAATTAGCATTGACAAGCTTAAGGTCTATAATCGGATTTATTAAAATACCTCTATTTTCAATTTCATTTTTTAAAAAATTAGATAATTCATTCATGGTTAATCCAAGAACAATCTTACGCCCCAAAAATGGTAAGTTTAAAAAACCATCTGAATCAACTTGAAATCCTTCAAGCTTTGATGATTCTTTAGAGACATTCTGTATATTTTGATTAATTCCGTTTTTAAACAATGATTGTTCCTCGGGAATTTTAATATTGATTCTTATTATATCATCAATTTTAATTTTATAATCATCATAATTAAAAGAGTTAGACATAAATTCTTTAGTGTCCTGCAAATACAACACATCCTTCTTTGTTGAACAAGAAAATAGCAAAAGGATTATAATTGATATACAGGTTAGTTTTTTCATTAAAAAAATTGTTTTGCTAAACTACAAAATATATTCATATATTTAAGTCAATAAATTTTACAAAATTTTAATGGCTAACATATGTTATGAAGAAAGATTTATTATTGATTTACTTTTTAATGATAAAATTTTCACAGAAAATGATTTTAAAGCTTTAGATTACAGTAAATTAACCAAAATAACGAGCTCTTTTCTATTAATTCCCGCGTTATACATAAACATTAAGAAAAAAAAATACAAAAACTATACGCCAGAAGATTTTTACAAATATATAGAGCAGATTTACGAAATAAATCTCGAAAGAAATAAAATCTTATATAAGGAAGTTAAACTTCTGAGTAAAGAGCTAAATAAAAAAAATATTAATCATGTTTTTTTAAAAGGGGCATCATATTTATTTTCAAATATTTTTTGGGATATTGGAGAGAGAATGGTTGGAGATATTGATTTTCTTATTTCAAAAAGCGATATTTCAGAAACAGAAAAAATTTTAGATGAAATTGGTTACAATAAATTTTCAGAATATAGTTTTTTTGAGTTTAAACATTTGACTAGAAGAACAAAAAAAGAAATGATATTTGCAATTGAGCCCCATTTTAATTTATTAGAATATGAATCAAAGCTAATTTTCACAGACGATGTTTTAAGTATGAAAATAGAAAAGGGTGAGGTATTTGTTCCAGACTTTAACACCCAACTAAACTACTGTGTATTAAATAACCAAATTAATGATTATGGTTATAAATATTTGAATGTGGATTACAGATTTATTTATGATTTACATAAAATATATAATAAATTAAGTGGAAAGGTAAGTTGGAATAAAAATAAATATTACAGAAATTGTTTTATGATAATGAATGAATTAGGAATCAATAATTTATTTAAAGATAATCAGAAAAACCACATTAAATTTAATAGGCTTAGACTTCAACTCAAAAGAAAGTATAAAATTTATAATTTTTTGGACTTTTATTTAGTAAAATTTTTAACTAAACTAAACAGACTTCCATTACAAATAAGGGAATTTTTTATAAATAAAGATTACAGAAAATATATTAGAAAAAAATACTCAACTAATTTTTAACTTATTTTTCGATATGTTACTAAAATAGCAGGATTTCCTCTGTAAACTCCGTTTTTTAATAAATTTTTACTAGCAACAGAATTTACAGCCAAAACTGAGTTTGTTTCTAATGTTACACCAGGGCATACAATTGATTTAGCTCCTACCCAAACACCTTCATTTAGTCTTATTTCACCTGTAATTAAATCAAATGCAGGTTTGTTAAAGTCATGATTTCCACATAATAACATAGAGCCTTGAGAAAGGCAGACATTATCAGAAATTATAACTTTATCAAGATTATCAATCCAAACATTTTCTCCAATCCAACAATTATTACCTATTTTTAAATTCCAGGGATATTTTATATTAACAGAGGGTTTTAAAACTAAACCAATACCAATTTTGGCACCAAAAGATTTTAATAATATTATTTTTGGAAATTGCCATATAAAAAAAGAATTTTTTAAAAATAATTCATTTAAAAAATACCATGAAACTCTTATCAACATATTCTTTCTTTTAAAATTTCCGATATCGAATTTATTTAACTCAACTTTTTTTGACATATTAAATTTCTAATAGTTTTAAATAAGACTGTTTTAAATTCATATTTTCGATGTATTTTTCTGAAAAATTAATACAATTTAAAGACCAAATATAATATTCTTCTTTTGACATATTAATGATTTCATTGATAGTTTTTTCAAACTCAAAATTATCAATATCTATATCCCAACCAATTCTTTTATTTTTTAATTGCCTCCATGGTGTATTCAAAGATGTTATAACAGGCAATCCAGCTGAAAAGGATTCAAAAATTGAATGTCCAAAATTTTCACCCTCTGTAAAAAGTATAAAAAAATCATATTTTATTAAGGTTTTTGGTAATTTATCGTAAGAAATAATACCATTATAATTAATAGAAATATTATTCGAAGATTTTTGAATTATTTTTTTACACTGATTCCAATAAGCATGATCATATACTGGTCCATATAAATCCAATTTGATTTTTTGCTTAATATTAATAATTTTTCTTAGCAACTTCAATGTACCTTTTTCTTTCGAAATTCTAGCAACGCTTACCATTCGAATGGTATTATCAGACTTGAATGTAGTTTTGTTTTTACTTTGAATTAAACTTGGAATATTAGGTGCAATAAAAATAGATTTATTTTTTCCCAAGTGCTTATTTATGTATGTTTTTTCTGATTCGTTTGTAGCATGAAATTTAATCTTGTCAAATAGACCTAGACAATTTGAAAATAATAAATAAAACCTTTTTCTAAGTGGTTTAACAGAAAATGCCTGAGGGTTTAACATACCCCTAGCAGAAACTATTCCCACTTCTTTTTTCATCTTTAAATAAATTAGAGGGAATACAGAAAAGTATAAACTATAAACTCCGTTAATCCAAAAATAATCGTATTCAACTTCTTTGTATAAGTTAATTAGATTTAAAAAGGATAATTTTTCTTTTGATAAATAAATTATATTTAAATTTTTACTTCGTTTAATCCATTTATTACTTTCTATTCCTTTATAAGTTTCAGTAGATGCATAATCATGATTTCTAGTAATGATAAAAAAAATAAATTTGTCTTTAAACGAATCTATCAGATTTGAAAAGGATCTGACTGGGCCACCAGAATTGGTTCCAGGTAGATACCAATCAATACTTAATAATATTGTTTTTTTAATCACTAATATTGTTTTTTTGTAACCAATATTCTAAAACAATTAAGCTCCATATTTTGGTAAACTTAACAGTTTTATCTCCTTTAATAAACCTGTTCCATAAATTTAAAATTTCTTGATTATTAAATAAATTTCTTTCAGATAAGTCTTTTATTAATTTTTCAGAAAAATCAAATAATTCATTTTTTATCCAGCTGTCCCAAGGAAAGGTAAATCCCATTTTCTTTCTTTTAAAAATCTCATTTGGAATTAAGTTCTCAAAGGAATCATATAATAATTTTTTTGATAATTTAGGGTCTTTATATTTATCATCGACAGAAACAATCAACTCAACAAATTCGTGATCTAAATATGGAACTCTAACCTCTAATGAATGGGCCATACTCATTTGATCTGTGTCTCTTAACAAAATATTTTGAAGATAATTTTTAAATTCAAAATTTGTAATTAATGAATAAATTTTATTTGGCAAAAAATTTAATTTTTCATTCTTTTCAAAACTAACTAAATCTTTATTCTTTTTCTTAAGTAGCTTTAATATCTCTTCATCCAAAAAATTTTGTCTTGATATTTTATATATTTCAGAAAAATTAGGTGATTTAAGTTTTAAAAGTTGAAGAAATTTCTTCTGGTTTACAGAATTTAAAATAGGATTAAGCAACTTAAAAATAAATCTTCTTATAAATTGAGGAATTTTGAAAAATTTATAAAAGTTAAAAATATAATTAATTTTATTGTAAAAGGGATAACCCATAAATAATTCATCTCCACCCATTCCGGAAAAAACCATTTTTACACCTTTCTCCTTTGTGTATTTTGAAACTATCCAAGAATTTACGCCATCACCGCTAGGATGATCCATGTCGTCTAATGCTTCCGAAATATTTTCTAAAAAAATCTTTGGTGATAATATTATTTCTTTGTGATCGGTCTTAAATTTATCGGCTATAATTCTTGCATACTTAGATTCACTAAATTCTGATTCGTCAAAAGATATATTAAATGTATTTATTTTTTTGTCGGTCAAACTTCTCATTATCGAAACTATAATGCTTGAATCCAAACCACCGGAAAGAAAAACTCCTGAATTAACATCAGCAAACATTCTTTTTCTTACTGATTCCTTTAAATTATAAAATATTTTATTTTTAATTTCTTCATAACTGAGTTTGGATAAATCATATTTGTTCAGACTTAATTCCCAATATTTACTAGTCTTTAATAAATTGTTAGAATTAAGCCAAGCATATGTAGATGCCTCTAGGCTATATATATCCTTAATTAATGTATTTGGAGAAAATACTGTTTGAAATTTTAAATAATCAACAAGTCCATTTTCTGAAATAAGTGGTTTAACTAAACCAGAATTAATGATAGATCGTAATTCAGATGAAAAAATAAAAAATTCGTTTGAGTGATAATAATACAATGGTTTAATACCAAATCGATCTCTTGCTAAAAAAAGCTCATTTTTTAAAGAATCCCAAATTGCAAAGGCAAACATTCCGTTTAGATGTTCTAAACAATTTTGTTTCCATTTTAAAAAGGCCGCTAAAACAACCTCTGAATCACTTTCAGTGACAAAATTATAATCTAATTTATTTTTTAAAGTCTTAAAATTATATATCTCTCCATTAAATATTAGGACATATCGTTTATCTTTTGAATAAAGTGGTTGGTTTGCATTTTCACTTAAATCAATAATCGATAATCTGGTATGACCCAAAGAAACATAATCGCAGTTGTAGGATCCAGAATTATCAGGACCTCTATGGCTTAGTGAGTTATTCATCAAATCAATAATATCTTTTTTATCATGATTAGAGAATGATACTATTCCGTTGATTCCACACATATTAAATAAATAAATATATTGAGCTAGCTAATAGTGCTATCATAATGTAAATTGAAAAAAACCACTTAAATCTTAACCAATATTTTTTATTAGTTACTATTTGTTTATAAATAAAACCCATCGGAATTACGCATAAAACCATAAAACATAATGCATATCTTGGTACTACGCCTCCGTTTAAAAAAGCAATTAAGGAATACCCAAATAAAGCAATAAAAAGGAGAGACTTTATTGTGCTACTAAAACCATTATAATTAATTAAACAAAAGATGAGAAGTGGGCCTAAAAATAAAAGCCAAATAACCTTTAGATTTATATCAATATATTGCCAGGGTATAACGTGATCAAAATAGAAAATATTAATTGGATTTAAATATTGAACAAGAATTGCAATCGGTAATTTTATAATTTTCATAATTGTAGAAGAACCAGCATAATCACCCACAAGTAAATTGGTTATTCCAGAGCCCATAAGTGTACTACTAGCAATTTTTTCTTGCCGAGATTCAAAAGCTTGAAACATAGTTTGTTCATTATAAATATTCGTTGAGACACTTTCAATATCTAGGAAGTTAAGAAAAATCAAAAGTGTTGCTAAATAGAATATATTTTTAATTTGTATTCTCTTTGATTTAATCAGTAAAATTATAGTAATAAATAAAAAAACGAACACAAAGGGCAATCTTAATAAGCCACATAATAAAAGTGTCATAAATGCTCCAAAGTAATATATAGCTTTAGGTTCTACAATGATAATTTTTAAAATATTATATATTAAAATTAAAAATGAAAAAACAATAATATTATCTTTCAATAGAGTTGTTGAAGCTGCAATAATATGAGGAAAGATTATATAAAAAATCATCACATATCTTAATGCCGGTAATTTTAATTTTATCAACTCACAAATTTTAATTACTAACAATAAATTTAGAATTCCAATTAACGCGGAAAACATCAAACCGGTGAAATAAAAATTCCCTAAAAAAATTAAATAAAGTAATGATAATAAAAATTGATAGAAAAAATAATTAATGTTAGTATATGATAAATAACTAAAAATATTATTTTCAGCAATAGATGCAAAGTAAATAGATTCATTATAGTAAGATAATTGATCACCAATAAGTAAATTTGGAATTATTTCTCCGTTACTGGAGGTAGAATAATATGTGAACCATATTATTAAACATGTGTATAATAATTGAGTGAAATCTATATAGTAGGCACAAAATCGATAATTTTTTATTCTTGAAAGAAAAAACTCAACTATTAATTTTATAAAAATTGAAATAAATATAATCTGGCTAAAAAAGGCAAAGTCTATCCAGAAAATAGCCGAAAATATTATAATAGAAATGAATAAAATTAATAAACTAAATCTTTTCATTAATTTTTAAAATAATTAATTAAAATATCTTTATGAATATTCACAGTTGGACTATTTACTAACTTTTTAATGGTTTCGTAAGAGTTTTTACTTAGGTCAGTATACAGCGTGTTATTTTTTTTTAATAATGAAACCGCATCAATAATTTCCCTTGAAGATTCAACCGAAACCGAAAGGCAATTATATTGGTCTTTCATAATTGACGGAATCCCGCCGACTAGTGTAGTTATAATGGGTAAACCATATTCCATTGCTGTGTAAATAACTCTGGGGAAACCTTCGGTATAAGAAGGTAATACGAAAATATCAGACTTTTTATAGTAGCTTGCAATTTCAGAATAGTTTGATATCTGACCTTTTAAGCTCACATACTTTTGTAGATTATATTTTATTAGTAATTCATTAATTTCATTAAAAGACGATCCACCGCCTAGGATATCAAGTGTAAAATTGATTTTTTTATGTCTTAAATGGATACAGGAATCAATAAGCTCAAAAATACCTTTCCTTCTCTCAACTCTTCCGACAAATAATAATTTAAGTTGATTTGATAATTTTTTTGGAAACAAAAATTGAGAATCTAAAGAAGGTAATTTATTGCCCAGATCTAAATACGAAACAATCAGATGAGAGTTTTTATTAAAATTTTCTAATTTACTTTTTAAGATAGTATTATTTGACACCAAAAATTGAGCGTTTTTCAAAAATATACGATTAAACTGGTTTTTAAAATTTATTTCACCTCTAATATAAATAGCATATTTTTTTTTAAATAAAAATGCAATTAATAATGTCAAAAAGTTAATATTACCAGGGTAAAAAATATATATTAAATCAAATTTTTTTATTTTCTTTATTAATAGTAATGACTGATTTAAGTAACTAAATAATTTATATAATATATTTGAATCTTTAAAACTTTTACTCAGCACATCACAATTAATTTTTGCATTTAAAATATTTTCATTTTTATTGATTTTTTTATGAAATTGAAAAACAGTTACATTAGAAAATATTTTACTCAAGTCATCAAAAAACTTATTTGTATCAGAATTTGCAAAATAACTACTACCTTCCCTAGAAAAGAAACCATTATCAACAACTAGAATGTCCTTTTTTATTTTCATTAAAATAATTTGAA
>NYXF01000097.1 GCA_002685455.1 Porticoccus sp.
AATGTTTTAGCGGCAACACGTGATCCCAATGTTTTTTCAACTTCACCCCCATAACTTGCAATATTAAGAAAAAAGTCACTAAAAACTGAAAGATGGAGTAGAATTAGCTTATGAACCTTTTCATGCGGTAGCTTTTGTAAACTTTTTTCAATAGAAGCTATATCATTGTTTTTTATCATTTTTATATAAATAAACCTGTTATGGGGAACTAGCAAACCAAATGACTCATCATAACCCATCTTGGGGAACGAAAAACTGTTCTTATTCTCTACATATGCGACAACTACTGAAGCTCAATGCGAGTACTTTTGGTGCTCGCAACTTTTTAGAGATTTATATGATATCACTTGATAAAGCAGACTTGTCGGCAAAGATTGCAGAGCTGATCGCTCTTCGTAAAAGTATATCTCTTGATTTAAAAGTAATTGCCGAAAATACTAAGATACCTACTCAAATGCTGAAAAACATTGAACTTAAAAACTTTGATAAGCTGCCACCTGAACCAATTCGTAGATCTTTTATTAAACAATATATCTCTATCATCGAAAAAGAGTCAAAAAATCTCAGGTAATTTAAATTTCGAATCTACCCAGTTGTACCAACTAATGATTTTTTTACGGGAAGAGTGAGTACGATCAAAAAGAGCAGGATCATTACAAATCCGAAAAGTAAATAAAGAAATCCAAACTCACCGCTTATTTCATAGCTTCTAGAAATTAGGATTAGGGCTATTGGCCCTACGGAGAATGAAACAATGAATTTTATGCCATATACAAGACTTTGATATTTTTCTGGCGAGAATTTAGCCAGTAATAAATTTTCTGCTGGAAGTATACTTGAATTAAAAGCAACAATCATGAGACTGATAACAATCAACCAATAATTTGATAGACTAACAATGAATAAAAGAAGCGCGCCTTGTCCGATGATGCCAATAGCATAAATTACTTTCTCAGAATATTTATCTGTTAAAATACCACCTATGTAGTTCATCAAACCGCTTACAATATAAATAGCCGCTACAATATACCCAATCTCAGACGTAGAGAGGTTTAAGCTGTTTGACAGTCTGATGTCAATTGCTTTAGGCAAACTTGTTTGAAGAATTTGATATACAAAACTCAAACATGTAATACTTACAAGCATTATAATCGCAATTTTTAGCATTTGATTTTTTTCTGGATTATCTCGAAATTGTTCTGATTTAATATTAGTCAATGAAATTTTTCCTGATTTCAAATGATATGAGAGACATAAGCCTGTTAGAATAGAAATTATTCCGGGGAATATAAACGCAGCTTGCCAATTAATTTGATCAATTAAAATACCAGCAAAAAAAGCTCCCAATCCAATTCCTACGCCCCCAAATATATTATTGAAACCAAGTGCACGTCCTGTTTCTTTTGATGTATTAACTATCCATGATATTCCAGCAGGGTGATATATTGAGCAAAATAAGCCAAGCAAGGATAGACTAATAAAAAGAGATAATTTATTCCCACTCAGACCACAAAGAACTGAACTAATGCCTAGACCTAAAAACATTATTGCAATCATTCCTGAACGGCTCCATCGATCACTAATCCATCCGGCTGGTAAAGATCCTATACCAACAAGAAGAGACCCAAGAAACCATAGATTTAAAAGCTCGTCATATGAAAATTTCCACTCATCTTCAATTGCAAGAACAATTACAAAGTAAAATGCAGCAAACATGTGCATCAATAGATGGCCAAGCGCAGCATAAATAACAGTTAATTTTCTACTGTTTTCAGTGGTAAGCATTTAATAAAAATAGAGTATTTCGGCTTCACTTAATAATAAAAATTATAAAAATTTGACTTTTTTGAATAAATAAGGCATTTCACTGTTCATGATTGTTTATACACATCATCATATTCATATCTAAGTTTGCTGAACAAAAAGCGTCAGCGAACAACAACCCCTTTTTATATTAAATAAACTAACTTTGTAGTATCGTACTAACGATTGGAATCGTATGACTAAGAATAACAATAAACCCAAGGCTATTTTACCTAGAGGGTTTAAAGACAGTGAGAAACAACTCCTGACTCTCAGAAAAATAGTTACTGAGGTAATAGAGGAAGAGTGTCAAAAATTTGGATTTGTTGAATTAGAAACTTCATCCATTGAATACACTGATAGTCTGGGCAAGTTTTTGCCTGATATAGATCGACCAAGTGGAGGAGTTTTTTCGTTACAAGATGAAGATGGTCAATGGCTATCATTACGATATGACCTTACAGCTCCTTTAGCACGATATGTTGCACAGAATTATCAAAATTTAGTGAAGCCATTTAAAAGATATCAATCTGGAATAGTATGGAGGAATGAAAAGCCAGGGCCTGGAAGATTCAGAGAATTCTTACAATTTGATGCAGATGTTATCGGAATTCAATCAAATCTAATCGATGCTGAATTATGCGTCATGGTTGTAAATATTTTGAGAAGACTTGGTTTAAATGATTCTCAATTTAAAATTAAATATTCAAATAGAAAAATTTGGACAAGCCTTTTTGAGAAAATAAAGGCTTCGAAAGAAGTTGAATCAAAAATTCTTAGAGCAGTAGATAAAAAGGATCGTCTAGGTGATGAAGGCGTTAAAGAGTTATTATGTGAGGGTAGGAAAGATAAATCTGGTGATTTTATGGAAGGTGTAGGTCTTGATAATGAACAAGCATCAATGATTTTAGACTTTATGAACGACCAGAAGCAAACGAGTGATGATATTGATGAGTTTAACTCTTATTTAGAGAATTTTGCAGATTATCCAATTTCATTTGATCCATCTATTGTAAGAGGATTGGATTACTATACAGGCATGATTTTTGAAGCTGAACTATTAATCGATGTAAAAAATACAAAAGGTGAAACTATAGTTTTTGGATCAGTGGCTGGAGGAGGAAGATATGACAAACTGATATCAAGATTTGGGAAAGAGGACGTTCCCGCTACTGGCATTTCTGTTGGTGTTGACAGGCTTATTGTCGCTTTAGAGCAGTTGGATCTCATTAAAGCCAAATCGAGACCTTTAGTAATTGTAGCAAATTTAGGAGATAATAATTTATCCGAGTATATTCGAATGGCATCAGAAATTAGAGATGCAGGCATGGCCTGCGAGATTTCTTTTGGCTCAAAAAACTTAGCTAAGCAACTTAAATATTGCGATCGCAAGCAAGCTGATGCAGTTGTAATTGCAGGTGATGATGAAATTAAAAATAATAAAATATCACTTAAAGATTTAAAAGAGGGAAGTGAGATTTCAAAAAATATAACTGGACGTGAAGAATGGAAAGAAACTAAAGCAGGTCAAAAAGAAGTAATTAGAGAGGATTTAGTAAGCACTCTAAAGGAAATACTAAAAATTTGAGCTATGTCACTACAGGAATTAAATATTAGATTAAAAGATTATTTAATTGAGTTAGGATTTCAATATGTAGAGCTTCCTTTAGTTCATGATTCTGACATTTTTTATGAAACATCGGGAGAAGAAATCAGAAGTCAGATGTATTCTTTTATAGACGGTTCAGGCAAGGAAAAATGTCTGAGACCAGATATGACGATCCCTACGTGTCAAAGTTTTATTAAAAGTGATGATAAAATAAATGAAGCTAATTTATGCTATAGTGGACCAGTATTTAGGTCAACCAATGGAATAAATGATACATCAATTGAATTAAACCAATCAGGAGTTGAAATTATTTTTACAGAAAAAAAGCTAAAAACTATTTATGAAAAAGATATATATACGCTTAAAACGGCAGTCAAAATTCTAGAAAAATTAAATATTAATGAATACCAAATTAAAATAGGCAGTTTAAACCTCTTTAATAGTTTTATAAGTTATTTAGATTTACCGATCAGGTGGAAACAAAGAATTGTCAGGCATTTTTTTAGAAGAACATATTTTGATAGTTTGTTAAATCGATTAGGGCAAGGTGTCGGTTATGACATTTTGAAAAAAGATGAAATTATCAATGAAAAACTAGGTTTGAATGCCAATTCAAGTGAAAATTTGGCTGATCTAATTAATTCTAATAGCAATTCTGGTTCAGGCTCAAGGACAGTTGAAGAAATCGTCAAACGATTTCAGGAGAAAAGTGAAAACATCGTCTCTGAAAGCAATGGAAAACAAATTGTAAATCTGATTAAAAATTTTTTAGGTTTAAACGCTTCTCTTGATTCTTTTCCGAATATTTTAAGAGAGTTTGTAAGTGATCAAAAGCTTGATTTTTTTAAAAAAGAGATTGATGGCATTGAAGAATTCAAGAACGCTGTCTCAAATGAAATGGATATATCTAAAATTAATTTTAACAATGACTTTGGACATTCAATTGAATTTTATGATGGCGTTATGTTCGAAATCTATGATCAATCAGGCAATTTAAAGTTAATAACTGGTGGAAGATACGATAAGTTACTTAATATTTTAGGGTCCAGAAACAATCTGTCAGCTATAGGGTTTGCAACAAATAATAATAACTTAAGTAAAATTATATAGTCATGAAATTTGAAAATAAATTAAGGATAGGATTACCTAGCAAAGGCAGATTAAGAAAAGACATGGAGAAACTATTTCTAGATAAAAATATTACTTTTGAAAATCTTGTAAATGATAGAGATTATATTGGTACAATAAAGGGATTAAGAGATACAGTTATATATTTTTTAAGCGCTAAAGAAATTACCAATAGACTTGATGAGGGATCAATCCATGCAGGCTTAACTGGTGATGACCTCATACAAGAAAAAATTTTCAATTTTAATTCAAAAATAACAAAGGATCTGGAGTTAACTTTTGGAAAAGCGGATCTGGTTGTTGCTGTACCGGATATCTGGATTGATGTAATGACGATGGCTGATTTGGAAGAAGTGAGTAATAATCACAGAGATAAATATTCAAAAAGGTTGCGTGTAGCAACTAAATATAAGAATTTAACAAATCATTTCTTTTCTAAATGTGGAGTTGTTGATTACAGAACTGTTGAAAGTGATGGCTCTACTGAAAGTGCGCCATTCAATGGTTTTTCGGAAATCATCACTGATATAACATCAACAGGTGAAACACTTAGGGCTAACAATTTAAGAGTTCTTGATGATGGCATAATCCTGAAATCATCAGCAAATATCTTTTCTTCAAAAGTTGCAGAGTGGGATAACGAAATAGAAAGTAATTATAAAAACTTTATTAATAAGTTTGAATAAAAAAAACCCGGCTAGGCCGGGTTTTTTTTGAGTTTATCGTGAACGATTATTACATCATGCCGCCCATGCCGCCCATGCCGCCCATATCAGGCATTGCAGGTGCCGCAGCAGCCTTATCTTCAGGAGCATCTGCGACCATCGCTTCAGTTGTAATTAAAACACCTGCAATAGATGCAGCGTTTTGTAAACTTGTTCTCACAACTTTAGTTGGGTCAATGATTCCCGCTTTAAACATATCGACAAATTTATCAGACTGAGCATCATAACCCTCAGTTGAAGACTTGCCCTCTTTAAGCTTGCCAACAATTACAGATCCATCAACACCTGCGTTGTTTGCAATTGTTCTAATTGGTGTTTCTAATGCTCTACGGACAATGTCCACCCCAGCTTTTTGATCAGCGTTAGCAGTTTTGACCTTATCAAGTGCACCAGCTGCTTTTAGAAGTGATAATCCACCCCCAGCAACGATGCCTTCTTCAACTGCAGCTCTAGTAGCATTAAGAGCATCATCAACTCTGTCTTTTCTTTCTTTAACTTCGACTTCGGTAGCCCCACCAACTTTGATTACAGCTACTCCACCAGCTAATTTAGCAAGACGTTCTTGTAACTTCTCTCTGTCATAGTCAGATGTTGTTTCCTCAATCTGTTTTCTAATCTGAGAACATCTACCTTGAATATCAGCTTTAGTTCCAGCACCATTAACAATTGTAGTATTTTCTTTATCAATACTAATTCTTTTTGCCGTCCCTAAATCATTAATGGTTACATTTTCTAATTTAATACCTAAGTCTTCAGATATGACCTGACCACCAGTTAAAATAGAAATGTCTTCCATCATTGCTTTTCTTCTATCGCCAAAACCTGGTGCTTTTACAGCAGCAATTTTTAATCCACCTCTTAACTTATTAACCACCAATGTAGCAAGCGCTTCACCTTCAACATCTTCAGCAATAATTACAAGTGGTCTTCCCGCTTGAACTACAGCTTCTAATAGAGGAAGCATTGGTTGTAGGTTTGTTAATTTTTTTTCATGAAGAAGAATATAAGCATTTTCTAGATCAGCTGTCATTTTCTCTGCATTAGTCACAAAATATGGAGATAGGTAGCCTCTATCAAATTGCATACCTTCAACAACATCAAGTTCAGTTTCAAGACCTTTAGCTTCTTCAACTGTTATAACGCCTTCGTTTCCAACTTTATCCATTGCCTTCGCAATCATAGCTCCAACTTCAGCCTCACCGTTTGCAGAAATAGAGCCAACTTGTGCTACTTCAGCACTAGTTTTAACTTTTTTTGATGAACTACTAATGGCATCACTTGCAGCATCTATTGCAGAATCCACTCCTCTTCTTAGGTCCATTGGATTCATTCCCGCTGCAACAAATTTTAAGCCCTCAGTAACTATTGCTCTTGTAAGTACAGTAGCTGTTGTAGTTCCATCACCTGCAACATCATTTGTTTTACTTGCAGCTTCACGAACCATTTGGGCTCCCATATTCTCGAATTTATCTTTTAGTTCGATTTCTTTTGCAACTGAAACTCCATCTTTTGTACTTTTAGGTGCACCAAAAGATTTATCCATCACAACGTTTCTTCCTTTAGGACCTAATGTTACTGCAACTGCGTCAGCTAAAACGTTAACACCTTTAAGCATTTTGTTTCTTGCTTCTGTGCCAAAATGTATATCTTTACCCGCCATTTTTTATTCTCCTTGATTTAAGATTTATTTTTTCTTTTTTGATTTTGATTTTGATTTTTTTTCAATGACACCCATGATGTCAGACTCTTTCATGATACATAGCTCTTCCCCATCAACTTTGACTTCAGTGCCAGACCATTTTCCAAATAGGACAATATCTCCCGCTTTTAAATCTAATGGTGTAACTTTTCCATCTTCAGATTTTGTTCCTGACCCAACAGCAACAATTTGTCCTTCTTGAGGTTTTTCTTGAGCTGTATCAGGAATGATAATCCCTCCAGCAGTTTTTTCTTCAGTGTCTAATCTCCTTACGAGAACACGATCATGTAAAGGTCGAAAATCCATTTTTAATCTCCTAAATATTTAATATCTTTTGCTTAATTACCTAGGCATATAGTGATCCAGTGCGTATGTGTCAAGAGGGGCTTCAAAAACGAATAATTATAAAAGATGACAAAAAATGCTTATTTTACAACACTTTGACTACTGTTCAGACTCTCCACCGTCTATAACTATATTTTGTCCAGTCATAAACGAGCCTGCTTCAGACGCAAGGTAGACGGCGGCTCCTGCGATTTCATCAGGCATACCAATTCTTTTGAGCGCTGATTTCGCTGTTGTTACCCTCAAAATGTCTTCATTTTCCCAAAGTGCACGTGCAAAATCAGTCTTGATTAGCCCCGGAGATATACAATTTGCTCTAATATTATTTCTGCCATACTCCACAGAAATATTCCTTGCTAACTGAGAGTCAGCGGCCTTGCTAATAGCATAAGCGCCTAGCATGCTGCTTCCGTGTAGACCTG
>NYXF01000026.1 GCA_002685455.1 Porticoccus sp.
AAGATATTTTAAATATCAATCACGGATAAGATATTTTAAATATCAATACTAATTTCTTAATAAATAAAATCTAAGATATATTATTCTAATGGAGATTAAAACCAAAAAGATAAAAGCAAAATCACCTAAGAAAAATTCAAATAAGAGTATTGATAAATACAAAGATTTTTTAGGTGAGAAAAAAGATATTCATAAAAGCAAAGATAAAAAGGTGTTTCATGTTACAAGGAAGCGTGTCTCGCCTAAAAAAATAAAGAAGGTTAATACAAAAGATTTATTACATATTGAAAATGAAATTTCAAACATGAAAGCTAAGAATACATCAACTAGTATTCAGATGCCAACTCAAAATGAAAATTTAACAAGTGAATTAAATAAATCATCAATTAATTCTACAGAGAATAAAGATAAACAGATTAAGAAACCCGTTCATAAGCCTGTTCATAAGCCTGTTCATAAGCCTGTTCATAAGCCTGTTCATAAGCCGGTTCATAAGCCTGTTCATAAGCCTGTTCATAAGCCTGTTCATAAGAATGTATCAAATAGATCACAAAAGAGACCCATATCTCGATCTACTAGTAGAAATAAGAGACATTCAAAAAATAAAAATAGGAAAGTAAGTATTAAAACGGGTGTTTTTCGTAATAAAGATATTAAGGATGTTGAATCTAAAATAAAAGAGATTCGTAAAAAGAAAACAGAAGATATAAAAAAAGAATTAGAATCTCAGGGTGTTAGGGTTTCTGGTAAGAGTAATAGATTAATAAGAGATATTTATTTATATTCAAAAATTAGTAATATAAATATTAAGCATGAAGTATAAAATAAATTATAAATTATAATGAATCATAACTTTGACTTATTAAGCGTAGGTCATTTTTTATCGTATTTATGTTTTGGATATTTTATTAAACATAAATATAAATTAGCATTGGTTCTAGGTATCTTATGGGAAATATTTGAAAAGATATTAGTATCAAATCCATATACTCGTTATCTTTTAAAAGAGTATTGGTTAATACCAATTGAATATATAGATGATACTTTTGAGCATAGTTTAACGGATATAATGATAAACATGATTGGTTATACTATTGGTTCAAATATATAAATAAGAAATTATTTTATGATTAATAATAAATGAGTAATAATTCAACTAAACCTGGTTATGATGATAGTTACGCGAATCAAGTGAATAATATTATAGATACTTTAGAATTAGATTCAGAAACAGATAGAGGTATTTTAAAGAGTAGATTTCTTTCAGAAGTTGTTGATTATGAAAGAAGAAAATTAAAAACAAAAAAGTATTATGATGTTTTTAGATTTATAGTGACTACTGGATCTATACTTTTACCAGCAATTTTATCATTAGGACAAATGGATCCTGCGAAGTTGCCAAAGAATTTTGATCAGATTACTTATTGGTCTTCATGGACAATTTCATTAATGGTGACAGCTAGCAATGGATTTTTACAATTGTTTTCCCTAGATAAAAATTATTTTGAATATGCTTTAACTACGGAACAATTAAAAACTGAAGGATGGCAATTCTTTCAGCTTTCTGGTAAATACGAAGATGATGAATCTCATCAAGAAGCTTATAAAGATTTTTCAAAAAGCATTGAAAATATTAAGAGAAAACAAGTTGAGAAAGAATATTCAGGTAAGGGGGATGTGAATAAAAATAAAAAAGGAAAGAAGTTTGATTTTCAAGCTGAACTCATGAAAAATTTACCTGATGAATTAAAAAAACAAATACCCGATAAACCTAAACCGGATGTAGAAGAAGGTATTAAAGTAGTTGATAACAAGATGCATGAAATAGATGATTTAATGAATGATAAAATGGGTAAATTAGATGTTTTAATGGGTATGTTGGAAAATAAAAAAATTGACGGTGATGTCGCAACAACAGTTGGAAATGTAAGAGAAATATTAAAGGATTCAATTAAAGAACAAGTAAGTGAAGCAGCTACAGAAGCTGTTAATGATACGATTGATAATGTAGTCAATTAAAATTCAATTAAAATTCAATTAAAATTTGATTTTTTATTTAAACTTAAAATCATAAGTTTAAGATATACTATGACAAGTCTAGAGGAAAAATATAAAAAAGAAAATCTTCAAAATCATATTTACAATACACCCGATACTTATGTTGGTGGTTGTGATTTAATTTGTGAAATATTATCTATCTATGAACCTGAAAAAAACAAGATAGTTACAAGAGATGTTGAATATATTCCGGCAATATTAAATATCTATAATGAAATTTTAGTGAATGCGAAAGATCAAGTTACAAGACTTAGTGGATTACATGAGAAAGATAAGAGCATCCATTTAGTAACTGAAATTAAAGTAGAGATAAACAAAGAAAAAGGTGAAATTAGTATTATGAATAATGGGGATGGTATTGATGTAGCAGAACATCCAAAAGAAAAGAAGAATGGAAAACCGATTTATATTCCTCAACTTATCTTTGGTGAATTACTCACATCAACTAATTACAATAAAGAAGAACAAAAAGTGGTTGGTGGTAAGAATGGTTATGGTGCGAAGCTAACTAATATCTTTTCAAAGTCTTTTAAGTTAGAAACAGTTGATAGAACGAGAGGTAAGAAATATATCCAGCAGTTTGCTGGGAACATGAAAATTATTAAGAAGCCTAAGATTAGTGATTTTACTGGTAAACCATATACAAAGATTACATGGACAACAGATTTTGAAAGATTTGGTATTAAAGAATATTCAGATGATATGATAAACTTAATGATGAGACGTGTTTATGATATCGCTGGTATTACGGATAAGAGTGTTTCAGTTTATCTGAATAAAAAGAAGCTTTCAATCAAGAGTTTCTTAGATTATAGTAAGATGTATTTAAATGAAGGAACTATAGTTTATGATGAGGTAATTCATAATAATATTCCTTGGAAAGTGGGTGTTTGTATATCAACCACAGATAAATTCGAACAAGTATCATTTGTAAATGGAATTTGTACACCTAAAGGAGGCAAGCATGTTGATATGATAAGTAAGCAATTAACTTCGGGATTAAAGAAATTAATAGTTAAGAAATGTAAAAGAGAAGTAAATGAGACACATATTAAAAATTATTTATCTATTTTCATAGATACATTAATTGTAAATCCTTCATTTGATAGTCAGACAAAAGAAAGATTAATTACGACAGCATCTAAATTTGGATCAAAACCTCAACTATCTGATAAATTTATTAAATCTATCATTGATAAAACTGATATTAGTGATAGGGTATTATCATTCACTGAATTTAAGATGAATAAAGCAAATAAGAAAACAGATGGTCAAAAGAGAAATAAGATTAGAGATATTCCTAAGCTTGATGATGCTAATTGGGCTGGGACAAAGAAATCAGACCAATGTATTTTAATTTTAACTGAAGGTGATTCAGCTAAATCAATGGCTATCTCAGGATTATCTGTTGTAGGAAGAGATATCTATGGAGCATTCCCTTTAAAGGGTAAGGTTATGAATGTAAGAGATGCTTCTGTGCAACAGATTATGAATAATAGTGAAATTACTAATATGAAAAAGATTCTTGGATTAGAAACTGGTAAAATTTATAAAAATACAAAATCATTAAGATATGGAAAAGTAATGATTATGACAGATCAAGATCATGATGGTTCGCATATCAAAGGTTTAGTAATGAATGTATTTCATCATATGTGGCCTTCATTACTCGAGTTAGGATATATTACTAGTATGATTACTCCTATTGTAAAGGTTACTCATAAGAAAAAGATAAAATCATTTTACACATTAACTGAATACAATGATTGGATTAAATCTACAAATAATTCACATTTATGGAAAGTTAAATATTACAAGGGATTAGGAACTTCTTCTGCTAAAGAAGCAAGAGAATATTTCAGTGATATTAAATTAAATAATTATATTTATACTGAAGAAACAGATAAGTCTATGAGTTTAGCATTCAGTAAAGATGAAAGTGATATGAGAAAAGAATGGTTATATCAGTTTGATGAAAATATTATTCTTGATCACAAAGAAAAAGATGTAAAAATACAAGATTTTATCAATAAAGAATTAATTCATTTTTCAAATAGTGATACATTAAGAAGTATTGGTTCATTATATGATGGATTAAAACCAAGTCAAAGAAAGATTTTATATTCTTGTTTTAAGAGAAAATTATATAATGAAATAAGAGTTGCTCAATTAGCTGGTTATGTTAGTGAAAATGCTGCTTATCATCATGGTGAAGCTTCTTTACAAGGAGCTATCATTGGTATGGCTCAGAACTTCGTAGGTTCAAATAATTTAAATTTACTAATGCCAAATGGTCAGTTTGGAACTCGTATTATGGGAGGTCATGATTCAGCGAGTCCAAGGTATATTCATACTGAACTAAATAAGATAGTAGATTTAATCTTTCCTCCTTCAGATTTTCCTTTACTTGATTACAATGATGATGATGGTATCTTAGTTGAACCTAAATATTATGTTCCTATTATTCCGATGGTTTTAGTGAATGGTATGAATGGTATTGGAACTGGATTCAGTACAAGTGTTCCTAAATATGATATTCTGGATGTAATTAAGAATATGAAAAGAAAGGTTATGAATAAATCTCAATTAAGTATTGCCCCATCATGTAATGGATTCAAAGGTAAGATAATTAAGATAGATAATAAAAATTTTATCAGTAAGGGTATTTATGAGGTAATTAGTGATACTTGTATTCGTATTACTGAGCTACCTATTGGTAAATGGACAGATGATTATAAGAAGTTTTTAGATTCTTTACTACCTGAATTAAAAACAAAATCACCTGATAATCATAAAAAGAATAAACCAAAGAAAACAATTTTAGATTATAAGAATAATAGTTCTGATGTAGATGTTGATTTTACGATTACTTTTGAAAAGGGATTTTTAAATTCATTACAATGGGATGATGATCCAAATATTGATGGTATTGAGAAATTTTTCAAACTAACAACAAGTAAAGGATTATCATTAAAGAACGTTCATCTATATAATAACAAGGGTCAAATAAATAAATATAATAATCTAAATGAAATTTATGATGAATTTTATACTGAAAGATATTCATTATATGTAAAGCGCAAAGAATATGAATTATCTGAATATAATAATGAATTAATGATTCTAAAGAGTAAGATGAGATTTATTCAAGATGTAATAGATGATAAGATAGTAGTTTATAAGCGTAAGAAATGTGAAATAGTTCAAAATTTATTAAATCAAAAATATATTCAAGTTCATTCAGGTAGAGTAATAGAATCAGAAAATGATATTAAAACGAGCAATTATGATTATCTTATTAAGATGTCTTTACATTTATTTACCGAAGAAGAGATTGATAGATTAAATGAAAAAATAGATAATCTACAAAAAGAACATGATAATTTAGAAAAGATGAGTATTGAAGAAATATGGATTTCAGAATGTGATGAATTATTAAAAGCATTAGATTAAATATAAAAAATTATATCTAATGTAAATATAATAATGTCATTATATATTTCGGATACGAATAAACCCAGACAAGGTGGATATGATGAATCAATTGGATTAGATATTGATGAAGCTGTTGTAAGAGATGCTCCAGGAACGGATCAATCATATTATGATTATGATTTATTAATTAAAGGAGTTTCGGGATCAGGTGTTGTGATACCAAGTGATTTAGATGATGGATTTCCTAAACTAAGTGATTATAATTTTAGAGATACCAGTAGTAAAATGTATCAAAAAGCTGAGCAAAGGGAAGATGGTATGGCTCAAGCATTTCAATTAAAAGCATTTGTATCAGATGATCAAAAATCAACATTAGATACTATGTTAGAAGGCGCGAATAATGGATTAGTATCCGATGTAGATGTAATGAGAGACAATCCATTACCACCTGAAACTTCTTTAGTGATTATTAAAGATAATAAAGATACTTCAATTAAGGGTATACTTGAGGATAATTCAATTAATGATATTTTTTTCTCTGATATGAATACTAAAGTTATTCAGGATACAATAAGATACAGAGTAAATGTTGAAACGGGTGAAGTGATAGCTAAGCAATCTGATAATGAATTATATATCATTATGAGATCAATCATGTTGCAATTTGCTAATTTTAGAACTGGTATAGATAATATAGTTGATGAAGTAAGAAGATTAAATGATAAAGTAGTTGAATATTCTGTTGAAAATGTATCATCAAATGTGAAACAGCATAAGGGATATGTAGATAAATTATCTAAATTACCGGTTCCATTGGATATGCCAGTTTATCATAATAAAGCTAATTACACATATGATATTTCTAATTTATTGTAAATTATAATTATCATATCACATATGATATTTCTAATTTATTGTAAATTATAATTATCATATCACATATGATATTTCTAATTTATTGTAAACTTTTATTTAAACACTCTTCTTTATTATTTTTTATGAATATACATATTGATAAGAATAAACCTTTATTAATTCATGGTAAATCTGGTTCAGGAAAAACGCATGTAGCATTAGAATTATCAAAAGATATGGTTTTAACAAAAATTGACAGTAGTATGTTAAAAAGTATAAAAAACAAAGATTATATTTTAAATATTGTTAAAAAAAGAAATGTAACACTTATGTTTAGTGATGTAAAAGATAAAAGATGTTTATTAATAGATGATATTCATGTGTTTCAAAAACATGATAAATTCTTTTTTAAAATGATTATTGAATTTATTAAAGCGAATCAATATTATCATACATTTATTGTCATGATTTGTAATAATAATTTCTTAAAAAATAAAGATCTTCTTAGATTAAAGAAATATATAAATACATATGAAATTAAATATACTTATAATGAATATTATAAGAAATGTTTAGAATTATACAAGAAAGACAAGAAAAACAAGTTTAATTTTAGTTTAGATGAATTAGATAATAAAATATATTTATCAAGATATAATTTTAATGATTTATTATCTAGTTTCAATACAGAAGATAAAATAAATATTAAAGATAATTATGATCCTATAGAAACTGTTACATATGATTTAATAAATAATCGGTATGAATTATCAGAGTTATTTAGAATTTGTGAAGGTGATGAGATTATACTATCATATAATATGTTAGAGAATATAAATGAAATTATAAAAATAGATCATAAAAAATATAATAAGATATATAACAGTTTTGTGAATTCAGATATTATAGAATATAATTTAGTAAAACATGATAAAGATTTCATAAAATATATGTCAATTTTATCAATCTCTCATATAAATTATTACATTGATACTATTTTTAAAGATATAATTATGAATCGTTATATAAGTAAGTGTATGGTTTTAACGAATCAATATAAAATAAATCAAATCAATTTTAAAATTTATTTATATGATATGGTCTTTCAGTATAAAAATGAACAATATAAAAAAGAATTATTAAAATTAGATAAAAAAGAATATGATAGATTAGAAAAGATATATAATATCTTTTATTTAAGTATCTAATGATTTTCCTTTCATTTTAGGTTTGGTTAATACATGTTTTACAACTATTTCTCTATTATTCATAATTAATTGTAATGCTTGTTCGATTTGCGATTCATCATTTAATACCTGACCTAAGTTTTCTCTTATATTATGTTTATTAAGTCCTTTTTTAGTTTTTCTTTCATTGCATTTTATTAAACCATTTTCTGTATTTAGATTTGTAATATTATGTTCTATCATAAATGATGTAATTTCAGGTTCTAATACTTTTTTTTTATGTTTTTTGAGTTCTTTAATTTTAGATTCATATTTATTGATTTCTTCGTCAATGGTTAACCATTGTTTTACTTTAATTTTAAAATCTTCTAAAGATTGATTTTGTTCCATGATATATTAGTAATAAATATTACTTTAAATCTATTAGTATTTAAAAGAAAATTAAAACATATGTTTAAATTAGGATGTCCTCTTTAAAAGACAAACCTCTTAAAAAATGCCATACAGATAAACGAAAAATGATAGATGATATTCATAGTGAAATCATACAGAATTTAGATGAATCAGAAATAAATAGTTATTATCTTGATAATGGTGTTATATTAGATAAATATTATTCAGGAGATGGAGAAATAGATATTAATACTCGTGAAAATAATAGTGGAATTTTATCGTTTTTTAAAAAAGAAGAAAGAGATGTAAAAGAAAATGAAGTTGCAAATGGAGTGGCAAATAAAGTGGCAAATAAAGTAGCAAATAAAGTGGCAAATAAAGTGGCAAATGGAGTGGCAAATGGAGTGGCAAATGAAGTGGCAAATGAAGTGGCAAATGGAGTGGCAAATGAAGTTGCGAATGAAGTGGCAAATGATAAAATAAATAAAAAAGAAGCAATGAATGAGTATATGTGTAATATAAATGATAATATACAAAATGAAAAATATTCAAATATATCATATGATAAGTGTAAATTATGCGGTGGTCAAACACATTTATGTGATGTAAAATCTGAGTTAGTTTGTTCGCAATGTGGTTCTTTATCAGATATTATCATTGTTACTGAAAAAAGTTCTTATTCAGACCCTCCAAGAGAAGTATCTTATTTTTCATATAAACGTATCAATCATTTCAATGAATGGTTAGCACAGTTTCAAGCAAAAGAAAAAACTGAGTTACCTAAAAATATTTATCATGATATTATTAATGAATTAAATAAAAATTCTTATATGGATTTATCAAAATTAAAATATAAAGATGTAAGAAAAATATTAAAAAAATTAAATTACAATAAATATTATGAAAATATTCCTCATATTATATCAGTAATTACAAATAAAAGAGCTCCTACATTAGATAGAAAAACTGAAGAAGTTTTACGTTCTCTTTTTAAAGAAATTCAAATACCTTTTATGAATAATTGTCCTCCAAGTCGTAAAAATTTTTTATCATATAGTTATGTTCTTCATAAATTTTGTGAGCTTTTAGAATTTGATCATTTATTAGAATATTTTCCATTATTAAAAAGCAGAGAAAAATTACATACACAAGATTTAATTTGGGAAAAGATATGTAAAGATTTAAAATGGCAATTTATACCCAGTTTATAAAATTAATTTATATTTATATATTATAAATATGGTTAAAAGAAGTAGCCGAAGAAGAAAGGGAAGCAAACTTTTGAAACGTATTCGTAAGAGTAAAAACAAAAGTAAAAGTAACCGTAGAAAATGTAAGAGATACAATACATGTAGAAAACGCACTAGAAAGAATAGACGTAAAAACAGAACAAGACGCATGAAAGGTGGTATGGATCGTTCCCATGGAATGGATCGTTCCCATGGTATGGATCGTTCCCATAGAATGAGGATGGCCCCACCACAGTTTTATTCAGAACCTGAACCAGAACCAGAACCAGAACCAGAACCAGAGTTTTACGCAAAGGATGTTTTTGTCATGTTAGGATTTAGAACTAAAATGTATAGACCTTTAATTTATAGAACCCAAAAATTCTTAACTCGCCTTAGTGAAATGGATAGTTTCCCTGATAGAAGTTTTTATATGGATCGTTGTTTGCTACAAATAGATAATTATATTGAACGCGCCATAGAACTTAAACCTGGTATTGCCGAAATCTCTGCTATAATATTTGGAAACGATGTAGGATTTCCTTTTTCAGCGTGTAACCAATACAATAATACGTATTCCTATGTGCATCAGGGTCAACAACCGGGTGAAGCAGATGCTTATGAGAAAAGACAAATACTACTAGATTCATTCAATCAAGTTGAGAAAAAAGAAATTGAACATATCATCAGTCGAATCAGAATATCAGATGGATCTTCCGCGGGAACTATTGTGGATTTAATACAACGTTACGGATTATGTGCTGTAATTGTCGCGAAAACTGGTGATCCTAACACCTTGCTAAAAAAACACCGGGAGCGGCAGCAGCAGCAGCAGCAGCAGCAGCAGCAGCAGCAGCAGCAGGAGGAGGAGGAAGCATTGGCGATAGCTCTGAAGGGAGAAAGACAGGAAAAAGAGGCAATGTTTAAGGCGCTCCCTCGGGTAGTGCAAGAATTGACAGATCCTGATGATTTTGGTGGGTTGATATTAGCGCATGAGACTATCAGCGAGGTAAAAAAATTATTCAACAGGGAATTTGGTAATGATAAATGGTATTTAGAATTTTTGTATTACTTTTACAGACAAAAAACACCATATGGTCATTTTATAAAAGGGAACATGGAAGATTATTTTCATGAATGGAAGGGTTTATTGGCCAGAATATATCCTTACCCAGAAGGAACCGAAGTTAAAGCGCACGTGCAGCTGGTGTCGCAAATTGTACAAATTAAAGATTATCATGAGGATGGAAGAAGCGTATTGCTCTCACGGCTAGATGGTGGAGAATTAAAAGGACGTGATGGACGAATAACAACATCAATAGAAGCATATTTCGAGAGTTTTGGCGGCAAGATGAATTATGAGGCATTTGAAACATTTGTCCGAATTTGTGGTGTTAATATAGACGTTAGAGATACGGAAAGTGTGGTAAAAGTCGCTGCCCTTTTTGAATATGTTGCGAGACCACTAGATGAAGATGAAGAAGCACGTGGAGGGGGGGAAGAAAAACAATGGATAGATATTAGAAATTTTTTCTTATTTTTCGAAATATTCGATGAACCCTACGTAAAAAATGTAGGGGCTATCTTGCTAAATTAATTTTTTTAAATGAATTATATTATAATGAATAGGAATACTTTTTTGAGTATGTTACTTCTCGTGATATTTTTTATCATAAGAATGACTTGTAAATTTATTGTTGATGATGATTTAGACAATTTTGTGATTCATCATACACCATTTGACAATATTGGACGTGAAATAATTGAAAACGGATTGTCTTTATCTTTATCTTTCTTTGCTGTGGGTATTATTCATAAATATGGTTTAGAAGATTTTACAATGAATACGAATCCTTATTTAGAATTTTTTAGTATTCTATTAGGAACAATAATCATGTTGATTTTATATGAATTGTATAAAAAGGGTGAATTTAAAAATATTAAGATAGTCAGAAAAGACAGAGATTTAGATAAAGATCATGTTGTAGATTTATCGGTGAATTAAATTAATATATATAATATAATGAAATATATATTTTTAAGCTTTATAACGATGATAATATTTGGGATAATAGATTCATTAATATTCCTTTTTGCCGAAGAAAAATTAGATGGATTTCTTATTTCTTATACTGAATTAAATGGTATTGAAAGACCAATTTTACTAGGTGGTATTTCAGCTTCTGTAGCTATATTGATATCGGATTTACTCCATGATAATATAATACATAAATATGATATATTAAAACACCCTATAATTGATAGTATTTCTATCTTGTTAGGTGCGATTTTAGTTATATATTTTTATAGAATTTACGGGGTATATTTTAATATTAGTGTATCAACTAGAAAAGACAGAGATTTAGATAAAGATCATGTTGTAGATTTACCGGTGAATTAATGTTTTTCTTTTTCTACAATAACATTTGGTGAACAGATATCAATTAAAGCAAAAGTTGAAGCAGATATTAATCCTACATAGATCGCATGTTCTTTTAATACACCGCATGTTGGAATTACTTTAGTAGCAGTTGCTGTAACTAAAAATAATATTAAATATTTTATAAAATTATTAATTTGAATCATTTATTATAAATTTATAAAATTAATTTGTTTAAAATCATTTAAAAAAGTATTTCTTACCATATATTATAAAATGAGTGATAGTGTTACAAAAGAAAAACCTGATTATCTTGAGGTTGACGAAGCAATTCCAGGTCAAAACTATGTATGTCTTTCTTTCTTATCACCGGAGTCTTTGATGCAGAATAAGGAAGCATTTAAATGCACTAAGTTTTTACAGTCTTATTGTAAGGAACAAAAACTTAAGTTTGAAGAAGTATATGGTAAATATCAGGATTTTGTTTATAAATATGAAGATAAATTACAGAGAGATTTTGATGAACAAAATGAATTTCAAACTTCAATGAGGGGTCTTAAGGTAAGAGGTGTATTTGATACAAGACAGGCTGCTGAGGATAGAGCAAAGAAACTTTCTCTAAGAGACAGCGCTTTTCATACATTTGTAGGACAGGTTGGATATTGGTTACCATGGGATCCCAATGCGGATAAGGTAGCGGATGAAGTATTCCAGGATAGTCAGTTGAATGACATGATGGAAAAATATCAGGAGAATAATATTAATCGCGATATTTTCTATGAAGAACAAAAGAGAGAGAAGGTGAAGGCTGCTCAAGAGGAGGTTCGAAAGGCAAAAGAAGAGGAAGCCGCAAAGAAAAAACTCGAAGAAAAGGATGCTTCAGAAGAATATCCTATTGATGATCCATTGCCTGAAGAACCTGTTAATGAAGGTACTACAATTGAAGAAGTAGTTGAGGAAGTAGTTGAGGAAGTAGTTGAAGTTAAGAACGGTTCAGAAGTATCTGAAGATATTAAGGATTCATTAGAAAGCGATGATCCGTGGATGCAACGCAAGAAGGGTAACTAAGAAACTTAAGTAATGGAGAATAAATATAAATAATTTTTATACTATAATTTAATATGAAATCAGTGATAACATTGTTTTGTATTTTTGGTTTATGTGTTTTTATGTATGGTTACATAAGAATGTATCAGATAAATAAAGATTATCCTAATTCTTGTAAGATATTATATATACCAAGATATGATAATCCTGTAGAAAATAGATTACCTCATATGGAGGTAATAGATCATGAAGAGCATGATAGTAAATTTAGGTTAGCACAATTTAGTACTTTACCTCAAGGTATTTCTGAGATAGAATCATTAATTCCTTCATTAAATAGAAGACATGATAGTGTAAATATGGTTGAATTAAGATAATTAAAAAAAATATAAGATAATTTATATTATGAAATTAAGTCTTTTATTATTTATAATTGGTGTTTTATTTATTACAGCAGGATATACAAATCAAATAGATAATGGTTGTAAAAGAGGCACTGAAGTAAGAATAGTTCCAAGAAATATTTATGATCAGATTATTTCTGATTCAACTTTATAAATTCTATCTTACTTACAAACTCTGTAATAAACTACATCTCCAGCAGATTGTGTAACTCTTGTAATTTCACAAATGTCTCCCGGTGCTAAACGCAATCTCTTTGCCATCGCATCTGTGCGCAATATAATTGGCAACTGATCAATTCTACAATTACACTTTTCAAGAATATTATCTATTGTTGGTTTATCGCGAATAACAACATGTTTAGGAACTTGAATATGTTTCGTAATATCCACTGATAAACCATCTAAATGATAGACATGAATATTTCTAAAATGACTAATATTAAATTTATTTTCACCTAAAGATTCATTTTCATTTTGTATTGTTTCACTTAAACCTAATGTAGATAATTCTTGTTGACCTAATATATATAAATTCTCAATTGCTATCTGTAAATTTTCAGGTATTTGATTATATAGTATTACTATTAAACTATCTTCAGGTTGAATATCTCCTTCTTTATATAATGAATTTAATTTTTCACCACATGTTTTTGTAATTTTTACTGCTGGGGAACCTAGTTCTGGAAAATTGTAATAAATTACATGTAATCTGTGACTTTGTATTTTTTTATGATATACGGTAAAATTACATGCTGATGCATTCCCAAAATAAATATCAGAGCTAGATGGTTTATTTGTTCTATAAAGTTTTTCTATTTCGATATCACTATAATCTTTAATAGAATCTGTATTCCATTCTTCATTTAAATACTTTTTTAGAGTATAACGACTCCTATTAATTTTACTAATGGTGCTATTACTATTCATTCTTATTTAATAGTATATTAAATAATATTTTTTAAATCAAATTTTATTTAAAGTTATTTAATCAATTATTATTAAATAATGGAATATACACAGAAAGCTACTGCTCTATCATTACTTGTTGGGTGTGGATATTATATTTATAAAAATACGTTAAGTGAAAAAAAACAAAAGATGATAATGTTTAATAATTGGCCCTTCCATGATGAAGTTTTAAGATATATTTGTATGAAATATGGTGATGAAATAGATTCATTTAATTACAGTGTTGAAAAGATTTTTCATTTTAATGAATGGCGATTCAGAAGAAAAGAGAAACCAGTTGAATTAAAAATTAACATGCCAAATGAATGTGATATGACTATTGTATATAAAGATACACCTATTAGAGTGAAATTTAATATGGTTTTAGATGATAAGAATGTTCCTTATAAGCTTATGTCTCAACATGATTGTTGTATGGATGAAGAAATAGTTACGAAGCTAGAACTAATTGCAGATAGCAAAGAAATTTTGACTCAATTTGCCGATGAAGCAATGGAGTGGTGTAAAAATGAAAAAAAGAAAATAAAAATGAACTCTAAAGAAACAATGAATATTTATTATTATAAGAAGGACTATTGGGCTTTATTGTCTAAATCACCTAAAAGACCTTTATCTACGGTTTATCTAAAAGAAAATATGTTAGATGGTATAGTAGATAAAACAAAGAAATTTTTTTCAGATGAAACTCGAAATGTTTATTTATCATTCGGTATTCCCTATAAGAGTGTTCAATTAATTCATGGTCCTCCTGGAACAGGTAAAACAAGTTTAATAAAATCAATCGCTTCTCATTTAGATTGTGATTTATATATTTTACCGATTAGTAAAGATATGTTAGATACAAATTTAGTAGATGCTTTTTCTTATATTAGTGATAATGAAGACAAAGAAAGAATTATCGTGATTGAAGATATTGATACACTATTTGATGGCGAAAGAAAAGAAGGTGATGATCATAATGGAATTACATTACAAGCTTTTTTAAATTGTTTAGATGGTTTTACTTGTGTTGAGGGAACAATGTTATTTTTAACAGCGAATAAGCCAGAAGTATTAGATTTTGCGATGATTCGTTCTTGTAGGATTGATAATAAGATAGAATTAGATTATGCTGATAAATATCAAACCGAAAAAATGTTTAATAATTTTTTACACGATCAAAAAGATAAATTTAAGGAATTTTATAAGGAGATATCTCATAAGAAGTTTACAACAGCTATGTTACAAGAGTTTTTATTTTATAATAGAGAACATGATAATATTATGGAATTAATGGATGAATTTATTAGTATTATAGACAAAAATGATCCTAAGAACTTTGAAGTTGTTAAAGAAGAAAATAAGAATTTTTACAGTTAAAAAAAATAGTTAAATTTGATTATGTTCTTAGATTAAAAACAATCTAAAAGAAAATATAGTCATTAATGGATTTTCAATTAGTTCCGATTTGTTCTGAAGTTGATCATGAGATAGAATATAATTATAAAGAAGGGCAAAAATGTGATATATGTAGTAAGCATGATATTAGTTATCAGTGCATCAATTGTGAGTATGGTAGATGTAGTAAGTGTCATAGAGATATTTTAGCTTCTGAAGAAATATCTGAAAGATTAAGAAAAGAAAAGATAAAAAATAGTATTAAACTAGCTGAATTGAAACTAAAAGAGGACGGATTAACACAATGGACTGTTATGGTAAGTAATGGTGAAATATGTTATATCAATAAATTAATGCGGACATATTCATTTGATTATCCTTATACACCTCCACCACCAGAAGATTCACCTATATATATTGATATATCTCCTAAAGATAATTGTACCCCTGATGAAGGTAACTGTATCTCAGATGAAGGTAACTATATCCCTTCTGAATATATTAATCAAGCACATCATATAAGATGCAACCTAACTAATATATATAACTATTTGAAGAATTTAATATCTTAAACTTGTATTAAAAAAACACTGTTTAAATCTAAATCCTGAATAAAAAATAATTTTTTATCTTCGCAGATATTATTTTTTAAATTCTTTACACTATCTTTTACGAGTATTTCACACATCATTTCATCATTCATGAATTGAACATCCATTTTATTTTGTTCTTGAGAACATTGGAATACCATTATACCCTTATCTAATCCTGGATTATTATACATACCTTCATCATATATTTTACATAATTGCTCCATATTACCATGAATAAATTTCATAATATAATCAGGAGCTGAATCTACATTTTGTATGCTACTCATTTTAATTATAAGAATTTATTATTATCTATTTTTTAACTTAAACTATCATTTAAAGATGCTTCAATAGCTAATTGAATATCTCTTTGTTCATTATTTTGTTCTATTTCATTTATATAATTTGTAATTAAATTAGAAATAGTATTTTCTAAATTATTCGGATCAGGTATCATATTTTCAATATTCGGATTAGAGATATCATTTGAACCTGTAGAATTATTAACAGATAACATAGGGGTATGAATTGTTATCGTTTGAAACATATTAGTTGCTGTATCAGTATCAGATGATATAACTCTATTTTCAGTAGGAAATTCTTTTCTACACATAGGACATGTATTTTTTCTCTTTAACCATTCTTTAATACCCGAACATGTATCACATCCACTGTGAAATATATGATTTTCATTATCATCATTATCATTATCATTATCTGAACAAGGCAATATTATACATTTATCACCCACTTTAAATTCATCTAAACAAATACTACATTGTAGATTCTTTTTTAATATTTCTTCATCTACTGTAATTTCTTCTAAACTATTAATAAATTCTTCAGAAGCATTATTATTTGTATTATTTAAAGGTACTATTGGTGTAACGATTGAATTAATTAATCCAAAAATACCCCTATTTGCTCTCATAATAGATGGTATTAATATATTATCACCTCTATCCATATCCATAATATAATATTATAATTATTTAAAAATAAATTTATATATTTAAATAGTGTAATGATTAGATATATTTCGAGAAATTATATCCATGTTCCTATTAAGAAACCATCATTAGGATTTCATATGATTCCTTATCATATTCAATATGAATACAGAGATTTTACAGTGAATAAAGTGGACATTCCAACCGCAAAAAAAGAGATTAATCGTAAAAACTATGTAGAAAAATTTAATCCCTATTTACGTAGCAATGTTTCTGAAAATCTTGATCAAAGTCTAAAAGATTTTTATAAAAATAATTATAGTAAAAGATAAATATATATATATATATTATAAAATGGTTCAAGAAAGTAATTTATATATGTTTGCCGCTTTAGTAGCATTTGCTGCTTTTGTCGTATCTATATATTATTGTTTTTACAAAAAACCTAAATCAGAATATGAATTATATCTTATTCTTATTTTAGGTTTAGTCGCTTTAGCAAAGAGCGTTGAATTTTATGAAAAATATACTTATAAATTAAAATCAAAACGTTAAACTGATTAATAAATAACCTATAAATCCAATAGCAATACTTTTAATCCATTTAGATTTCATTTCAGTATAAATATCAGCCCATGCTTCAACTTGTCCTTGATTCGTTAGAGAATACAACATCAAAGGCTGTTTCGGATAAACTTTATAAAATCCTAATTTTACAAGATAGATGATAGCTAAAAATTTACATAATTTATATTTATCATTACTATTCATATAATAAAGTATACCTAATCCTAAACCTAATATCATACCTGTAAAATAAATTGTAAATCTTTCTTTAACGATCCCTTCATAAATCTTTTTTTGATCATTATCTAATAAATTATAAAAACGAGAAAAAATTTTAGTATCTCTCTTTTGTAATGACATAGATAAACTACCAATTAATAATGTAATACCAATAATACAACTTATATCTTTC
>NYXF01000005.1 GCA_002685455.1 Porticoccus sp.
ATACCCGATCCCATTCCGAACTCGGAAGTCAAGCCTTTCAGCGCCAATGGTACTTTGTCTTAAGACACGGAAGAGTAGGACTTTGCCAGGCTTACCAATTATGCATATATTTATCACAGGAGTTGCTGGTTTTCTTGGATCAAATCTTGCCGATTATTACTTAAAGAAAAATTTCAAAGTTTCAGGCAATGATAGTTTAGTTGGTGGAGATTTAGAAAACGTTGATAAAAGAGTAAATTTTTTTAAAGCTAATTGTGAAAATTTAGATGAAATGGTTAAGGCAATGAAAGATGTGGATGTTGTTTGTCATGCTGCTGCCTATGCACATGAAGGTCTTTCATCATTTTCACCAACCGTGATAACATCTAATAATGTAACTGGTTCTGTCGCAGTTTTTACAGCAGCGGTAATTAATAAAGTTAAAAGGGTTGTATACTGTTCGTCAATGGCAAGGTATGGAAAAATTTCTCCACCATTTAAAGAGACTGATGAAGTACAACCTGTTGATCCTTATGGAGTTTCTAAAGTTGCTGCAGAAAACATTTTAAAGATTCTATCAAAAACTCATGGCATGGAATTTAATATTGCTGTTCCTCATAATATTATAGGTCCAAAACAAAAATATGATGACCCATTTAGAAATGTAGCATCAATTATGGCAAATATGATTTTACAAAATAGAGAGCCAATTATTTATGGTGACGGAACACAAACAAGAACATTTTCTGATGTTGATGATTGTATTTATTGTCTAGATAAATTATTAACAGATCCGAATATAATATCTGAGACTGTTAATATAGGTCCTGATGAAGAGCCTATTACTATAAATAAATTATATGAATTGATTTCAAATAAAATGGCCTACAATAAAAATCCAATTTATGTTAAAGATAGACCAAATGAAGTTAAACATTCAAATTGTTCTTCAGATAAAGCTAGAAAACTTTTAGGCTATAAAACAAATGTCACTCTAGAAGAATCATTAGAAAAATTAATTCATCATATAAAAAAAAAGGGTCCTAAAAAATTTAATTATGATTATGAGATTGAGATTGTAAATGAAAAAACTCCATCAACTTGGTCAGAAAAGCTTTTTTAGAATTTTATTTAGTTTTGTTATACTTTTTATAACTTATTTTTATTATACTGATTGGTATATTTCTTTAGGAATATTTACAGATGACCATTTCTATTGGGGAAGTGGAGAAGTTTATAGTTATCTTAAGAAACATTTTTCAGAAACTTATTATTTTCATCGATGGACTGCTAATATACCACATTATATATTTCAAAGTATTTTTGGTGGATATTGGGGATTATTTGTTTACAAAAATATACTTTTATTCATTTCCATTATTTGTATTTTTAAATTTTTAAATAGTGTTTATCAAAACAATTTACTAAACATTTTTTTAATAATAACTTTGATATTCTATTATGGTTTTTTTGTTCGAACTATTGGAAATAGTTATGTAAGTTCAGAAAACCTTTTTTTAATTTTAGTATTACTTTATTTTTCGTCTTTGAAATCAAATCAAATATGTTCAAACAATATAGATTTTAAAAATTTATTCATTTTAGGTATTCTTTTAGGATTATTAATTATTAACTATACAGTTAATTTAAGATTAGTTGGATGTTTACTTTTTTTAATATTTTTGGAAAGTTTATCAAAAGAAAAGACAATTCTAAAATCTCTAATGATTAAATTTTCAGTCATTATGGTAGGTATAGCCATAATTTCAATAATTCTAGACGCTTTGATTGGAGTTTTGTCGGGGCACAATTTAATAAATTGGTTTAAGGTTTATAAACAATATTTTTACTTCTATGACACTATCTTAATTGATCAATATAATTTAAGGAATTTCGATTATTTTAAAAACCCTCAATATTGGCTTGCATTAATTAACATTTTTTTTGCTTTTCTATTTTTAAAAGAAACTTCTAAAGAAAAAAAAAATACGTCTAGATTTATCATTAAATTAAATATCATTTATTTTATAACTGTAATTCTTGAACCCCTCCATAATGTTGGAAGTACGTTGAAATATAATTATGCTTATGTGTTTCTCTTTTTTTGTTTTATAAATAGTGCTGTTATTTTATTGAATATTATAAAAAATTTTCAAATTTTTAAAAAATTTAATGTGTCTTTTTTTTTTATTTTTTTCTTGATAAATTTTTATATTATTTCATCTATAGAAAATAATGATAAATTATATCCTCACTACGCAAAACAAACTGACAAAACCTCAGTTAAAAAAAAAATAAAAATACTCTCAAAAGAAGTTAGAGATACAGGTTTTGTAGCTGAAAAATTAGATAAAAAATTGGTTTTAGTTGATTTTAGAAAGCATCCTAAGAAATCACCAACAATAAACACATTCTACGGAAATTATTCCTCATTGGCAGAACCTCGAACAAGAAAACCAAAAGAATGTAGTCAACTAAAATGGAACATAAACGATAAAAGTAATACTATTATAGTTGCTTATCATTATGAAGGTGAAAAAAATATAAAAGAGAAAGTTTTATCTTTACTAACTCACTGCCCAGGGTATGAAATATATGAATATAAAAAGTTAAAAATTACTAACGCTTCTATTTTTTTTTTAAAATAATTTTAGCCAAATTTAAACCTCGAAGAACAGCTTCATCTGTATTGATATAAGTATATTCAGCCAATCTACCACAACAGAAAATATTTTCTTTTTCTAGTTTTTTAGCCTCTAATTTATACTTTTTGTAAATAGACTTGTCTCTTTTTAAATTAACAGGATAATAAGGTTGTCCCTGAGTCTTGGGATATTCACTTGAAATAGTCGTAAATTCTGTCCTTTGTTTTGTGACATGTTTGTATTCCACTTTTCGTGTGAATTTAAAATTATTTGGATAATTTATTTGTAAAACTTTTTGGTGAAATTTTTTTTTATAAGAATTAAATTTGAATGTAAGTGATCGCCAATTGAGTCGACCATATTTAAAATTAAAGAAACTGTCAATAGGACCTGTGTATATAACTATATCGTATTTTTTTAATTTAGAGAATTGAGAATTATATTTTTTTCCAAGATATAAATTGATATTCTTTTTTTTTATCATCTTGCTAAACATATAAGTGAAACCTTTTTTTGGCATAACAGTATATTTTGCCCTAATATATTTATTATCTCTATTAAATTTTATTGGTATTCTCATTGCGATAGAAGTATCCAATTTTTTTGGATTTTTATTCCATTGTTTAGCTTTATAATTTTTATAAAATTTTTCGTAAATTAATTTGCCTAATTTTGATTTAAGATAATCCTCAAAATTATTATTATTTGATTTAATAGAAATTTCTTTTAAAAATTTTCTAGCAGTATTTTTTGTAAATTTTTTGTTAAAAAATTTTTCTAATGTATTTAAATTAATTGGAAATTGATAAAGCTTTCCATCAACAAAAGAATTTACCTTATAATTTCCATCAATCCACTCAGTAAAGTTACTCAAATATTTTATTACTTGTTTACTATTGGTCCTAAAATAATGGGGGCCATATTTGTGAACCAGAACTCCATATTTATCTTTATAATCGTAACAATTCCCAGCAATATGGTTCCTTCTATCAAAAATATCTATCTTGTATTTAGAAGAGAGTTTATTTGCTATTGTACAACCAACAGGCCCCGCTCCAATTATTAATGCTTTTTTCATTTTAGATTTAATATTAAATTAAATAACAACATTAACATTCTTAAACTTCCATGTTTTGTCTTGCCGAATTTTCTATCTCTGAAAGTTATATTTATCCAGGTTATTTTAGACTTTTTCATTGTTTCGTAAGTTAAAAGACTATTAAATAATCCTATTTTCTTATTTCCATATTTTTTCTTAATGTTTTTAAAGACCTTATCCAATTCATTGATTTTCATTAGTCTGTAAGGAGTATTTATATCTTCAATATTTATCGAAGTTTTAAAAAAGACTAGAATTCTCAAAATTGAAGAAAAAAAAGATCTTATTATTCCATCTTTTCTTGAAGCTCTTTTACCGTATACAAAAACATTTCTTGTTTTTTTAATTTCTCTAATAAATTTAGTAAAATATTTTGGATCACACTGATTATCACTATCTATTTGTAATATATAATTGAAATTTTTTTTAAGTTTAATTATTCTTAAGTAACCAAACTTACAGCTCAAACCATGACTATTTTCTTTAAAATTTAAAATTTTAAATCTAATTTTCTTAGCTGTCGACTTAATTACTTTTTTTGATTGATCTTTTGAACCATTGTCTACAAAAAAAAATTTAAAATTTTTTATTTCTAATTTATTTTTTAAAAAAAAATTCTCCCATTCCTCGATTAAATATTTCAAATTTCTTTCTTCATTGAAGAAAGGGATTATAAAAGCGATTTTAGGCATTTTTAAATAACATAGTGTTTTTTACTCTAATAATAATTATTATTATTCAATAAATTATCAATTGATTTATGATATTATAGGTGCAAAATATTTTAAACTATAGAAAATAAATGTTTTTAACCAAGGTAGAAGTTTTAATATAGGTGCTCAAAAAATATTAGATATTTTTGATAGAAAGTTATGATTTCAAATAAACGTTTAATATATTTTTTTGTAGGAATTTTAATTATAATTTTTTCAATTTCTTATGATTTAATACAAAAAAATCCATTCTATTTAGGACCTTTTCAAATTATTCTTTTACTTTTTGGAGTGGCAATTTTAGCACTTTATAAATCAACTAAATTTTTTTTTTTAATATTTTCTTTTAATATTGGAATATTATTTGCCATTATGAATTCTAATTATTTTTTGGGTATTGATGAAACTCCACTAATAAAAAAAAATATTGAAAAATTAGATGAAAACATCATTAATAATGACCTTTCTAATATTAAAAGATTCTATTTAAAGTCAAAAAATTTTATAGATCAGACGCAATTTATAAATTTATTCGTAAATGATGTAAAATCCAACATTGAATTTACTAATTTTAATTATAAAAATTTTAATGTTCAAAAAAGATTACCTGTAATAAAAAAAAAAATTATTCGTGAATACTATGATACCCATAAAGATATTTTGCTTCACGATCTAAACATAAAAATTTTAAATCAAGTAAAAAAAGAAAAATTTAAAATTTTGGTTTTAGAGTTTGACGCTTTACCTGATATTAAGGCTATAGCTAACATTTATGTTCCTTTAGATTTAACTAAAACGTATCCAACAGTGTTCTCAGTTCCTGGGTGTGGTGAAAATATTTGGACTGATTATCCAAGTGAAACTGATCCGCAACATAGAATGGAGCTGTTAGCATCAAATAAAATGGTTGGAATTACGTCTATTTCATTATGTTCTAATTCTAATTTTACAAAAAATCATAGGTTTGAGTCTTTCAAATTGGTTACCAACAAAAATGAAAACCTTCATAAAGCAGATTTACAAGCATTGATATGGATGAGAATCATAAGGTTTCAAGAAGAGTTTAAATTTATTGATAGCACAAAACTAGGTATAACTGGATACTCTAGCGGTGCGTCAGTTATAAAAAAACTTTTGTTTGTAGATGATAAAATTGAAAGTGTTGCATTAGTCGGTACAAATATAAAAGATATTTTTGGAAATGACGATTTTACAAATTTTTCTTATCAAAGAATAGTCGAGTCTGAAAATGAAAACTATCATTGGAGCCTTGGGTCTCCGAGTTTGGATAAAATAGTGAATAACGTTTTGAAAGAAGCAAATTTAAATATACGCGTATGGAGAAACTTGTTGCCGTATGAATTTAGAAAAAATTTTTATTTTTTATATGGTAGTAATGATGATGTTGTGGATCAAGGGGCTAAAAGAAATAGGAAGAAGAATATAGATTTTTTAAATAAAGTTAACAAAGTTAAAAATAGAGATATAGCATTACAGATTTTTGAAAATAGCGAGAACCATAATTTTTCAACCAATAACAATCTTTTAGTAGTTAAGTACTTTAAAAAACAATTTTTTAATGAAGATACAGTCAATCAATTTATCAAAATAAAAAAAAATAATAAAAATGAACTAGCTCCAATAATTCATAAATTTGATTTAAAAAAGTATTATGTGGACAATTTTAAAAAAAAATTAGATTACTCAAAATTAAATTATAATGAAGATGATAATATAGACGTATTATATAAAAATTTAAGATTAGATAAATTAAAGCAAAAATCAAAACCAATTCTTTTGCTAAGCGAGAATATTGAGTTAAACAATAAAGATATTCAAGCAAGTTTTTTTTCTTTAGGAGTTAATGAAAAAATTGAAAGTTATTTTTATGAATTTACAAATAGTAATTTTTATCAGGAAAAAATTAATATAATAGTTTCTTCAAAATTAGAAAATTTTGATGATTTAAAGTCAATTATTTTAAATGGATCTAAGACTTATGTATTAATTTTGCCCGGGTATGGAATTTCCAATCCCAAATTTACTACAATTGGAAATATATCAATAAATTTATTAAAAGATAAATCACAGCCTTTGATTGCAGGATTAGGAGTAAGATCAATAGAACTTTTAAAAAATTTTATCTCTAAAAATGCAAATAATGAAATATATGAATATTTTGCATATGATTTTGAGTCTAATATAATTTTATATTTTTTTAAAATAATCAAAGATGATTATTTTAACTTTAAATCATTTAATTTTTCTAGAAATTTAGATGAATTTTTAAATATTAAAGAAAATACTAGTTTACCTGCAATATTATTTATTGACAATTTAGATCAAGTCTTTTCTGTTATTCAAAATCTGGATATTAAAAAATATAATATCGAGTCAAGTGGAAGCACTGACTATACGAAATTTATATTTAGTATTTAGTATACTTATTTTTAGAAAAATTCTTAAAATTTACTTCTTGAATAGATTAAATAAAATTGTATAAGTTGTTGCCTGGTGATTATTGCGAAAGGGTAATACCCGATCCCATTCCGAACTCGGAAGTCAAGCCTTTCAGCGCCAATGGTACTTTGTCTTAAGACA
>NYXF01000098.1 GCA_002685455.1 Porticoccus sp.
AGACCTCACAGATCAGGGTATTAATTTTAGAAGATCATCATTAGGTTATCGAATGGATCGAGATGAGCTAAATATTCAGACAGCAAAAATTTCTTGGAAAGAGCTCGAGATATTTTTTGCTAAAGGCAGTGCTATTTATGTGTCTTCCAAATTAGATTTGATTGATGTAGGTCTGGAGATTTTTTTAGATAATAAAATTAAAATTAAGCAATGGATTTCAGATGACATGGTATCTAAAGTAAGCGACTATCAGGCTGAGGCATGGACAAATAGTGATGCAACATTATGGTCATTAGTGATAAAACCATGGGTTTTAGTACAACCACTCAAGGTTACCAGTTTTCATGGTGAAAATAAAAATTAATAAAAAGGGATTTTAATCTTGATAAATTTTGCTTCATGTAGGATCCTTCGCAAGGTTTTTAAAAGCTCTGGATTTTATATCCTGGGATAAAAGAAATTTAAATTAAGGGAGATAGTCTCATGGCAGGTTTCGATAAGGTGGTAAACACCTACGAAGAGGCGATGGCAGGTCTCACAGATGGCATGACTGTAATTGCAGGCGGTTTTGGTATCTGTGGTATACCAGAAAACTTGATTAAAGAAATAAAAAAAATGGGTACTAAAGAGTTAACGATTATATCTAATAATTGTGGTTGCGATGGACTTGGCCTTGGAATTCTTTTAGATGATCGTCAAATAAAGAAAATGGTATCCTCGTACGTAGGTGAAAATAAAATGTTTGAAGAGCAGCTTCTTTCAGGACAACTAGAAGTAGAGTTAACACCACAAGGTACATTAGCTGAAAAAATGCGAGCCGGTGGTGCAGGTATACCAGCTTTTTATACAGCTACTGGCTTTGGAACAGACATAGCGAAAGGTAAAGATGTTCGAGAATTTGACGGACGTGATTATATTCTTGAAGAGTCAATTACAGGAGACTTTGCAATTATTAAGGCTTGGAAAGCAGATCGCTTCGGTAATGCTATTTACCGTCATACAGCTATGAACTTTAACCCTATGGCTGCAACAGCAGGTAAAATTACAGTTTTAGAAGTTGAAGAAATCGTTGAGCCTGGTGAACTGGATCCAATGCATGTCCATACTCCAGGAATTTATGTTGACCGATTGATACAGGGGACGTTTGAAAAACTTATCGAACTGCGTACTGTACGCGAAAATTAATTTAGAGGGATAATTATGTCACTTTCTCGAGACCAAATGGCTATTCGAGTAGCACGTGAGTTACAAGACGGCTACTATGTTAATTTAGGTATTGGTATACCTACACTAGTTGCAAATCACGTTCCAAAAGGAATGGAAGTCATGTTGCAGTCTGAAAATGGCTTGCTTGGCATGGGCCCTTTTCCAACAGAGGATGAGGTAGATGCAGATCTCATTAATGCGGGAAAACAAACAGTAACTACAGCTACTGGCGCCTCAATTTTTTCCTCGTCTGAATCTTTCGCTATGATTCGTGGTGGTCATGTCGATCTTACTGTTCTTGGTGCTTTTGAGGTTGATTCTTTGGGAAATATTGCCTCATGGATGATACCCGGTAAACTCATAAAAGGTATGGGTGGGGCTATGGATCTTGTAGCTGGTGCAGATAACATAGTTGTTATGATGACACATGCAGATAAGTATGGAAATTCTAAATTGCTGTCTAATTGCTCGCTACCGCTGACTGGTGCTGGTTGCATCAAACAGGTACTCACTGATTTGGCTTTCTTAGAAATATATGATGGAAAGTTTCATCTGATTGAACGTGCACCAGGTGTACCTATTGAAGAAATTACTGAAAAAACAGCCGGCGCTTTGGTCGTGCCAGATGATGTTCCAGAAATGAAATTTTAAACTTCAATTATATTCGATAAGCCTCCTACTCCAGGGGGCTTTTATTTTCTGTATCGAATTTCCATATTCAAATAAAAAATTTATAAAGACATACAAAGTTTACACCCATAATTAATAATTTAGCTTTAAGAAATCGTATTAAAAATTTAATAAATGGTAAATTTATAGCTACAAGTGGGGAGTTTTTTACTAGCAAAATACTGAAATTTTTCTGACCCAATATATATTAATTGGTCACTTATATTAAATTAGCCTACACAATATTAGAATCAAATAGGTTCACCATCCCCTCCTAAGTTATTGTTTGTTAAAGCCTGAAATGCAGAATTTTTATATTTCTTTTATACACCGCTGTATTTTTTTTAATACAACTTGTAGTGTTTTTTTATGGAAAGTAACACCACATATTGTATACTAGAATTCTTTTTCAAGTTACCATAAAGACGAAATAGATAATTTTTCTCGGTTCAGAATCTATCGCTGTCAAATGCTGAATAGAAAATTTAATTAACAATAATTATGTATTATCAATACAAAGGGAAGATTAAAAATTATGTCTATAGAAGCTATAAAAACTAGCGACAAACCACAAGTTATAGATATCAAGTTGCAGGATGCATCAACAGATATCTGGGACAAAAAGTATAGATTGAAAAATAAGCAGGGGGAACCAGTTGACGAAAATATAGATCAAACATATCGTCGTGTTGCAAGGGCCCTCTCAGAAGTCGAAGATAGGGGAAAAAGAGAGGCTTGGTACGAGCGTTTTTTATGGGCTCTAAGAAACGGCGCAATACCCGCCGGGCGAATAATTTCTAATGCTGGTGCTTTGGAGCATAAACCAGCAACGTCAACCATTAACTGCACTGTTTCTGGGATTGTAGAAGATTCAATGCAAGATATACTAAATAAAAATTTAGAAGCTGGACTTACGCTAAAAGCTGGTTGTGGGATCGGCTACGAATTTTCTACTTTGCGACCTAAGGGTGCATATGTTTCTGGTGCCGGTGCCTACACATCCGGACCGCTTTCTTTTATGGATATTTTTGACAAAATGTGTTTCACCGTTTCATCTGCTGGCGGACGTCGTGGTGCTCAAATGGCAACTTTCGATGTAAGTCATCCAGATGTAGTAGATTTCATCAAAGCTAAGCGTGAAGATGGTAGATTAAGACAATTCAATATGTCTCTTTTGATTACAGAAGGTTTTATGGAGGCTGTAAAAAATGATGAAGATTGGCCGTTAAGTTTTCCTATTCTACAAAAGGAAGTTGATCAAGGTGAAGTTAGTTTAGAGGATGATTGCTTGTTGTGGAGAGACTTTCCAACACAGAAAGGTTATGTATCAAATAAAGAGGGATTGATTGCTTGCAAAGTGTACAAAATTGTCAAGGCCAAGCATCTCTGGAATGTAATCATGACTTCTACTTACGATTACGCGGAACCAGGATTTATTTTGATTGATAAAGTTAACCAAGATAATAATAATTGGTTTTGTGAAGATATACGTGCAACCAACCCTTGTGGAGAGCAGCCGCTTCCTCCATATGGAAGTTGCCTACTGGGGTCCGTGAATCTTACAAAGTTTGTTAAAGATCCATTTACAGATAAAGCAAAATTCGATTGGGACGGCTACCGAGAGGTAGTATCTGTTTTCACTCGTATGCTAGACAATGTTGTTGAAATAAATGGTTTACCTCTTGAGGGTCAACGAGAGGCAATTATAAATAAACGCAGGCATGGTATGGGTTTTTTAGGTTTAGGTTCCACTATGACAATGCTTACCATGCCATATGGATCAGATGAGTCGCTTGTTTTTACAGAAGAAGTGTCCCGTGAGCTAGCTCTAGCTGGTTGGCGAACAGGCTTAAGTTTAGCTAAAGAGAAAGGACCGGCACCAATAATGGATGAAGATTTTGAGGTAACTGAAGCAATGTTGCGTAAGTGCCCTAAAATGTTAAAAGATGGTATTGCTGTAGGGGAAAAAATAAAAGGTAGATTGTTGCACGCTCGCTATAGTCAGTATATGGAAAAGATTGCAGAAATTGCACCGAAGCTTGTTGCAGAGCTTGCAGAAACAGGTTGCAGGTTCACCCATCACTCGTCTATTGCTCCAACCGGAACAATATCCTTATCGCTTGCCAATAACGCTAGCAACGGTATAGAGCCAAGTTTTGCTCATCATTATTCTAGAAACGTCATCAGAGAAGGAAAAAAGTCTAAAGAGAAAGTAGACGTTTTCTCTTATGAATTGCTAGCTTATCGTGAATTAGTCAATCAAGAGGCCATGCCCTTTGCAGAAAATGATGCGCAAACTCTACCCGAATATTTTGTTTCTAGTGCTGATATACAGCCAAAGAACCACGTTGACGTTCAAGCAGCGTCTCAAAAATGGATAGATTCATCAATTTCAAAGACTATAAATGTGCCAACTGAATGCGATTTTGAGGACTTCAAGGATATATATCTTTATGCCTATGAAAAGGGACTCAAGGGCTGTACGACATTCCGATTTAATCCGGAAGCATTCCAAGGTGTATTAGTCACAGAGAAAGATTTAGAAAATACGACATACCAATTTAGCTTGGAGGATGGAACTTCTATTGACTTAAAGGGAAATGAAGAAGTTGAGTATGATGGAGAAACTCATACCGCCGCAAACTTGTTCGATGCTCTCAAAGAAGGGTATTACGGTAAATTTTAACTAGGTAATTAATATTATGATAAAGTTAGATCAGAAGATTGTAAGTTATAAAGTATTAACACCATCAAATGATGAGTCTCTGCCAGAAGAGTCTAATGCAGAGCTTGATTTAGAGCGCGCCATTGAATTAATGACAGAAAATGTAAGTCGCCCAGAAGAATTGCATGGATCGACTTATAAGGTGAAAACACCACAATCTGAACATGCACTATATATAACTATCAATGATATTATTCTGAATCCAGAAACTGATAATGAACAACGCCGACCTTTCGAAATTTTTATTAACTCAAAAAATATGGAACAGTTTCAATGGGTTGTTGCACTTACTAGAGTAGTCTCTGCTGTCTTTCGCAAGGGAGGTGACTGTACTTTTTTAGCTGAAGAATTAAAGGCTGTATTTGATCCTCAGGGAGGTTATTTTAAGCGTGGAGGGAAATTTATGCCTTCTCTGGTTGCAGAGATTGGTGAAGCAATAGAAAATCATTTAACTAAAATTGGTATGATAAAGGTTGGTGAAATAACGGAAAGTCAAAAAACTGCACTTGCTGAAAAGCGAGCTGAATATGATTCCAGAATAACCCCGCTTTCTGATAACACCGAAACAGAAAATACGTTTCCCGCCAGCGCGAGCTTATGTAAAAAATGTATGACTAAAGCTGTTATCTTGATGGACGGGTGTATGACTTGCCTAAATTGTGGCGATTCAAAGTGTAGCTAGCATAGTTGCGTTAAGGAGTTAAAATGGGCAGAAAATTATTAAATCTTGTATTTTAATTCTTTTATCTCTGCTTTCAATTGGGTTGGTAGCTTCCTTAAAAGCACCTAGCATTAAAATTATTCTTTTTGATTTCAACTGTGCTACTTCTAATTAGCATATAACTAGAAAATTATGGCCATATATGACAGAAAAAAAATAAAACTTAGCACTACTCCACTTAAAGAACTTCATTTGGAGCTTGGTGCTCGTATGGTCCCTTTTGCAGGCTATGAAATGCCAGTAAGTTACTCGGATGGTATAAAAAAAGAACATCTTCATACCCGAAAACTTGCTGGATTATTTGATGTTTCTCATATGGGCCAAATAACTGTTACTGGAGATGGAGCAGCTCGAGCACTGGAAACACTGGTGCCTATTAATCTAGAAGATCTTAGTATTAATAAACAGGCCTACGCCTTACTGACAGACGAGAAAGGGGGCATTCTTGACGATTTGATGATAGTACGTTGGTCAAAAGATTGTTTTTTTCTGGTTGTGAATGCCGATTGCAAGGAAAAAGATCTTGACCACTTGAGAAGTAATCTTAATGGTTTGCATATTGATCATTTAGAGAATCGAGCATTGCTGGCTTTGCAAGGACCTGAATCAATAACGGTAATTAATCAATTAGCTCCAAATCTGAAGAAATTGTTGTTTATGTCGGGTTGCTGTGTAAATTTAGCCGGTATAGATTGTTATGTAACTCGTTCCGGTTATACGGGTGAAGATGGGTTTGAGATTTCAGTTCCAGCAGACTCTGCTATAATCTTAGCCAAGAAGTTGCTATCTTTTCAGCAGGTAAAGCCAATAGGCTTAGGAGCTAGAGATACACTAAGACTTGAAGCTGGATTATGCCTTTATGGTCATGACATTAATATATCAACGACACCAGTAGAGGCCTCCTTGGTCTGGAGTATTAGTAAATCTCGTCGAAAAAATGGAAAAAAATTCGGAGGTTTCCTCGGTTCTAAAACGATATTAGAAGAATTGGATCATGGAGCCAAGAGAAAACGTATTGGATTAAAAATATTAGGCAAAGCGCCAATTCGCGAGGGTGCTGAATTAGTAAATAAAGTTGGCCAAATAATAGGTGTTGTTACAAGCGGCGGCTTTGGACCAAGCTTAAATGCACCAATTGCGATGGGATATGTTGATACTGAATACTCTGATATAGGTGAAGAATTAGCAGCGGTAGTTCGTGGCAAATCTCTTCCGGTTTCAGTTCAAAAAATGCCATTTTTTCCAAGGCGTTATTTTCGCGGATAAAATTTAAAACACAGAATAGAGATTGTAATATATGAAATCTTTGTCAGATCTTACCAGTAATGCTGAATTCGTTGGCCGGCACATCGGCCCGTCTGATGAAGATAAACTGACGATGCTTAAAAGTTTTGGTTACGAATCTTTAGAGTCGTTCATTGGGGCAGTAGTTCCAAAAAAAATTCGTCTTTCAGGCAGGCTGGAACTTGACAATGCAATCACTGAAGTAGAGGCACTCAATAAATTAGAGGATATTGCTAAAAAAAACAAAGTATATAAAAATTTTATTGGTCAAGGTTATTATGACTCCATCACACCGAATGTGATTTTGAGGAATGTATTTGAAAATCCTGCTTGGTATACTGCTTACACACCTTATCAACCAGAAATTTCTCAGGGACGACTTGAGGCCCTATTAAACTTCCAAACAATGATAGTAGATTTGACTGGTATGGACTTGGCGAGCGCATCACTTCTTGATGAGGGCACTGCCGCCGCTGAAGCAATGACGCTATGCCGAAGAATGTCTAAATCTAAAGAAGAAATTTTCTTTGTAGACAAGCACTGCTTCCCACAAACAATCGAAGTTATTAAAACTCGCGCTGAGCCAATCGGTATTAAAGTAGTTGTTGGCGACACATCAAAAATAGATAAGTGTAATTTCTTTGGAATACTACTTCAGTATCCAGGGGAGGACGGATCTATAAGAGATTTTACTGAGATTACAAAAATTGCTCACGCTAATCAGGGTTTAGTAGTAATGGCATCTGACATATTAAGCTTGCTATTATTAAAAAGTCCAGGAGAAATAGGAGCTGATGTTGCTATTGGTTGTACTCAAAGATTTGGAGTTCCTCTTGGTTTCGGTGGTCCACATGCAGCCTACATGGCAACAAAAAATTCATTTAAACGCTCACTTCCAGGTCGCCTTGTGGGGGTGTCAGTAGATAGCACAGGAAAACCAGCCTATCGTCTTGCATTGCAAACCCGTGAGCAGCACATACGGAGAGAAAAAGCTACCAGTAATATATGTACAGCACAGGCACTATTAGCTGTTATGGCAAGTATGTATGCAGTATACCATGGTCCAGAAGGACTTAAGAATATTGCTTGGAAGATTCATTCTCTTACAAGAATATTAGCCTTTGGTTTACAAAAATTGAGAATCAAAGTAGTTAATGATAGTTTTTTTGATACCCTCACCATAAATACCGGCAAAGACACTTCTCTTTTCCATAGTCTATCTGTTAGTAGAGGATATAACTTACGCATCATTGACGACCTGCATCTTGGTATTTCAATAGACGAGAAAACATCTGCAGATGATATAGAAAATCTTTGGCGCTTGTTTGATAAAAATACTGATCTGACTATAGATCGAATTAAATTACCCTCAAAAACTAATATACCAAAAAAACTTTTACGAACAGATAAGCTTTTAACTCATACGATATTTAACACCTATCATTCAGAAACAGAGATGTTGCGATACCTTAAAAAGCTTTCAGATAAAGATATTGCACTTGATAGGGCAATGATACCTCTTGGATCATGCACAATGAAGCTCAATGCATCAGCTGAAATGATACCAGTGAGTTGGCCCGAATTTGCAAACATTCATCCCTTTGTACCAAACGATCAAGTTGTAGGATATATAGAAATGATTAAGGAAGTTGAGTCGATGCTATGTGTCGTTACTGGTTATGATGCAGTCTCCTTGCAGCCAAATGCTGGATCTCAGGGCGAGTATGCTGGCTTACTTGCTATACGTGCCTATCATGCAAATAGAGGTGAATCTCATCGTGATATATGTTTGATTCCCAGTTCCGCGCATGGAACAAACCCTGCGTCTGCACAAATGTGTGGTATGTCGGTTGTCGTGACAGGTTGTGATGATATGGGAAACGTAGATCTAGAAGAACTTCGCGAAAAAGCAAAGCTGTATTCGAACAATTTAGCAGCCATCATGGTCACTTACCCATCTACACACGGAGTGTTCGAGGATGGGATTACAGAGGTATGTGAGATAGTGCATCAACATGGCGGCCAAGTGTATATTGATGGAGCTAACTTGAATGCAATGGTTGGGGTTTGTAAACCTGGTAAATTTGGTGGTGATGTTTCACATTTAAATCTTCATAAAACATTCTGCATTCCTCATGGAGGAGGAGGACCAGGTGTTGGTCCAGTTGCAGTTAGGAGGCATTTGGCCCCATATTTACCGGGAAATAAGAACCTCACTAAAAAACCCGTGATCAATACAGTATCGTCTGCTCCGTGGGGAAGTGCAAGCATTTTACCGATAACATGGATGTATATGAAAATGATGGGATCGATAGGGCTTACTCATGCTACTGAAATAGCCATTTTGAATGCCAACTACATAGCAAATCGATTGAAGGACGCCTATAAAATTCTTTATACAGGTAAGAATGGCACAGTGGCCCACGAATGTATTATAGACTTAAGAGATTTAAAGGATGACGTCGGTGTTACAGTTGATGATATAGCTAAGAGACTAATAGATTATGGGTTCCATGCCCCCACGATGTCATTTCCTGTTCCGGGGACTTTAATGATTGAGCCTACTGAAAGTGAATCAAAAAAAGAAATTGATAGATTTTGTGATGCTATGCTCGAAATACGTAAAGAAATTGATTCTATACAAAATGGCACCTTCCCTATTAATGATAACCCCTTATGCCATGCACCTCATACCGCAGATATACTAATTGCTGATAAGTGGGAAAGAAGCTACAAAAGAGAACAAGCAGCCTATCCTTTAGATTCATTAAAGGATTCAAAATATTGGCCTCCTGTTGGTAGAATAGACAATGTACATGGAGATAAAAATCTTGTGTGTTCGTGTTTGCCAATTTCTGAATATAAATAATCTAATTAACTGCGATCTTTAGACGCGCAAAAAATCGAGAATAATTTTATTGAACTCAGCCGATTTTTCAATGTGCAGCCAATGGCCAGCGTCATCTATAATTTCATGCTGACATTTTGGAAATAGTCTGGATGTCTCATTTAGGTATTTGCTTTTAATATATTGGGAGTTTCCACCTTTAATAAACAAAGTTGGGCCAGTAAATGGTTTACCATATGGCGCCTTGGTTAACTCATTTGAATAATTTGCGTTAATACTCTCCATATAAATCTTTATTCCATATTCCCCGTTTTTCTTTAAAACAAGGTTCTTTAAAAGAAACTCTCTGGATGCAAGATCGTTTACATATGGTAATAAAATTTCATGAGCTTGTTTTCTTGAGGAAGGTCTTCCAGAAATTATTGCATTTAAGCCATCAATAGTATTTCGATGGAGGTTGGGATCATAGTTAATTGGTAAGATATCCCCAACCACAATTTTTTTAAATTTGTATGCATAATTTAAAGCAGCTTGCATTGCAATTTTCCCCCCCATGGAATGCCCAACTAGGCTGGCTTGAGAGAGACCTAAATCGTCCATTAGATCGATTATATCGGTTGCCATAAGTCCATAATTCATACCTTTAGATCTGGGAGATTCACCATGATTCCTGAGATCTGGGGAGATTACCATATATTTTTTAGATAAAATGCCACCCAAGCGTGCGAGATTATTTTTTGAGCCAAATAACCCATGAATTAATATGACTGCTTCACCAGCACCTTGAATATTGTATTTTAGTTTCAAAATTATTATTTCTATAATTAGTAAATTTTTGGTCTAAAAAGAAATCGTAAAGTTTAATATATTGAGAGTTACACCCCACCCAAACATACATATTTTAACTCCATGTAATCATCAAGACCATATTTTGATCCTTCGCGACCATGTCCTGATTCTTTTATTCCACCAAAGGGCGCAGTTTCAGTTGAAATCATACATTCATTTATCCCGAGAATTCCACAATCCAATTGGTCTGTTAAGCGAGATATTCTACTGATATCACGGGTATAAAAATATGCTGCAAGCCCATATTCTGATTCATTTGCTAATGAGAGAGCTTCAATTTCAGTTTTGAACTTTAACAAGGCGGCTACTGGTCCAAAAATTTCTTCTGAAAAAATTCTCATATCTTTTGTTATATTCTCAATAATAGTTGGTTCCACAAAATTCATTCCTAGCTTTGACCGATTACCACCTATTAATATATTTGCACCCTCATCAAGTGAATTTGCGATAAGACTATAAACCCTATCTGCAGCTTCCTCAGTTATAAGAGGGCCAATAGATATACCTTTTTTATTTCCAAAACCCAAAGCCAGTTTCCTGGTAGACTGAACGAATTTAGAGGAAAATTCATCGTAAATATCAGATTGAATTAGAAATCGATTTGTACAAATACAGGTTTGTCCTGAATTCCTAAATTTCGAATTTATAGCTCCCTCGACTGCTAAATCTATATTTGCATCATTAAATACTATAAAGGGTGCATTTCCTCCCAGCTCCATAGAAGTTCGCTTTACTGTGTCTGAACTATCCCTCATCAATTTTTTACCAATGACAGTTGATCCCGTAAAAGAGATTTTTTTCACTAAGGGATTTTTTGTAAGCTCATTACCAATTTCCTCAGGATCACCAACTATTGCATTAATAAGTCCTTTAGGTATTCCGGCTCGGTCAGCAAGTAATATTAGAGCCATTCCTGAAAGAGGCGCTTTATCGTCCGGTTTACATACAACACTACAGCCAGCAGCTAAGGCAGGTGAAATTTTCCTCGCAAGCATAGCAAAAGGGAAATTCCAAGGAGTAATACAGGCTACTAGTCCAACTGGATTTTTGGTTACAATTAGTTTTTTGTCAGACGTCCTTCCGGGGATGACATCACCACATATACGCTTTGCTTCTTCTGCAAACCACTCAATATACCGTGATCCATAATCAACTTCTGCGAGTGATTCGTGGATGGGTTTTCCTTGCTCAGCTGTAATTATTTCAGCTAGATCATTTTTATTTTCAATAATTAAGTTATACCAGTTTCGTATCAAATTTGAGCGATCAAAAGGGCTGGCGGCTTGCCATAATTTCTGAGCAATACTTGCAGACTGGATCGCCTTTTTTGTCTCTTCAGCTCCACACTTTGTGATTTCATTTATCAAATGTCCGTTAGCTGGGTTTGTTATTTTGAGTGTTTTGCCACTAGTCGCATCTATCCATTCTCCATTAATAAAAGCTTTCGTTGTGAGAAGAGTGGGATCTTTTAAAATTAAATTTTTATTCATATATAACCTTACTTGAGTAGATTAAAATTTTTAGAGTACACTTAAGTTTTTACCAATCTATTTTAAAGACTGATATTTGGAGTAACTTCTTGGGGTTAGGCCTGTCCATTTTTTAAATGCTCTAGTAAAAGACCTTGGTTCCGCAAACCCGACCAATTCAGAGACCTCTTCAACAGACAGTTTTTCTGAAACAAGCTTATTAATGGCTAATTCTCGACGCATATCATCTTTTATTTTTTGATAGGTTGTTCCTTCCTCTTTTAGTTTTCGATAAAGCATCAGATTACTCATATTTAATTTTTCTGCTAGGGCGCTTACTTTAGGAAAGTTTAGTTTTTGGGAATCCATATCTATTATTTCTCTTTCGATTTTTGACTCCAATGTGCTTTGACCACCAGGAATTGTCATTATATTTGCAGGGTGGTGAACTAAAAATTCTTTAACCTCTTTGTGTGTTCTTACTAAAGGTTTATCAAGGTATTTGGCATCAAAAGATATTTCATTAGACATTTTTCCAAATGATAAAGCACAAGGAAACATAATCTTCAGTTCATCAACATAGATCGGCATCTGATGACTGAAACTAGCACCTTTTAAACGAATTGTCTCTCCTATATACCAACTCGGAAAACGATGCCATATAACCAAAAGATATTGGGCTAAGAAATCGTCAGGATCTAATTTAGGTTGAGCAAAATTAAAACCCAATTTAGCAATATTATCTATATCTATACTAAGATTAATTTCGATAGAGTTTGTTATAAGGCTATAAAATTTAATCATTTTATTTAGTAAGTCACCGAGTGTTGAGCATTGAACAGATATTTCACAAAATAACTCGAAGATACCATATTTGACTGGTTGAGAAGCAAAGCCCATGAACTCATCATCTAACTCTTGTTGAACCGAACGAAAAAGGCGAGCTACTTGATCTGTATGTATTCTATGGGTAGTTAGCCATAGAATTGCTGGATTGATCCCAGCACGCGACAATAATGTTGAAGAGTCGAGATTTTTCTGACGTATTCCATGAAGACATGAAATAACATGATGGTGTGCGATAGTAGCGATATACTACTCCTCATAAATCATAAATTGGTGAGTTTTTTATTAATTATAAAGATATAATGCCATATTTCAAAAATTTTTTGAAATAATCAGTGAGTTATATGGCTATAATTAGACCTTGCAGATAAAACGCAGGTGATTCATAGTAAGTAGTTTGGAATTAGTATTATTATTTGGTTGACTGTTATTATAAAACTATGAGTTAAAATTAAGGATAGCTTGAATGAAAGATAAGTCTAAACCTAGTGTTTCAGATTGGATAAATCTAGCTAAAAAGGAAACCAAAAGCCAAAATTTGGACCACCTAATTTGGAAAACGGCAGAGGGAATCGATATCAAGCCTCTCTACACAGCTGAAGATATAGATCAATTAGGTGACCAAGAAAGTCTTCCGGGTTACATGCCCTATAAGCGAGGTCCAAAAGCAACTATGTATGCAGGACGACCCTGGACTATCCGACAATATGCTGGATTCTCAACTGCAGAAGAATCAAACTCTTTTTATAAAAAAAATCTTAAAGCTGGACAGCAGGGCCTCTCAGTGGCTTTTGACCTACCTACACACCGTGGTTATGACTCCGATCATGATCGTGTACAAGGTGATGTCGGTAAAGCAGGTGTCGCTATTGATTCTGTTGAAGATATGAAAATTCTCTTTAATGGAATTCCATTAGATAAAGTATCAGTATCAATGACAATGAATGGTGCAGTTCTTCCAGTTATGGCAAATTTCATTGTAGCGGCGGAAGAGCAGGGCGTTGAACCGCAAGCACTAATGGGAACTCTTCAAAATGATATCTTGAAGGAGTTTATGGTAAGAAATACATATATTTATCCCCCTGAGCCGTCAATGCGTATCATCTCAGATATTATTGCTTACACTTCAGAGTTAATGCCAAAGTTTAACTCTATCTCAATTTCTGGGTATCACATGCAGGAGGCGGGTGCTACAAATGTCCAAGAACTAGCATTTACTATAGCTGATGGGATTGAGTACGTTCGAACAGCAATTAATAGCGGATTGGATGTGGATAGTTTTGCACCTAGACTTTCATTTTTCTTCGCTATTGGCATGAATTTTTTTATGGAGATTGCGAAGCTTAGGGCTGCTAGGGTTTTATGGTCAGAATTGATGAAAGAAAATTTCAATCCCAAAAATGAAAAATCACTAATGTTGCGCACCCACTGTCAAACCTCTGGCGTAAGCTTAACTAGCAAAGATCCATATAATAATGTGATGAGGACAACTATTGAAGCAATGTCTGCAATTATGGGAGGCACCCAATCTCTTCATACAAATGCATTTGACGAAGCCCTTGGATTACCAACAGATTTTGCAGCTCGCATTGCTAGAAATACTCAGTTAGTTCTTCAAGAAGAGACAGGTATCACAAAAGTAGTTGACCCGCTTGCAGGATCATATTATGTAGAAACACTCACCAATCAGCTAGTAGAAGCCGCACGCTTATTAATTGATGAGGTTGAAAGTATGGGTGGTATGACCAAGGCTGTCGAAACAGGCATGCCTAAACTAAGTATAGAAAAAGCTGCTGCACTAAAACAAGCAAGGATTGATCGTGGTGATGAGGTTATAGTTGGAGTAAATAAGTTTGAACTTAAAGAGGAGCCAGATATAGAGGTTTTAGAGATAGATAATACTAAGGTGCGTGCTTCACAGATTTCAAAATTAATCAAAATTCGTAAGAAACGTGACGATGATCTATGTCAAAATGCCCTAGACGCCCTCACTGAGTCAGCAAATTCAGGAAAGGGAAATTTATTAGCTTTAGCTATTGATGCTGCTAGATTAAGGGCTACGGTAGGTGAGATATCTTTTGCGCTAGAAAAAGAATGGGGTAGACATCAAGCTGTGACAAAAACTATTAGCGGTGTGTATGGCTCTGCTTATGAGGGAGATGAAGAGTTTTCGAATATTCAGAGTAAGGTGAAGAAATTTGCTTTAGATACTGGAAGACGACCTCGAATGCTAGTCGCTAAAATGGGCCAAGATGGTCATGATAGAGGAGCAAAGGTAATCGCGACAGCCTTTGCCGACATCGGTTTTGATGTAGATATTAGTCCTATGTTTCAAACTCCTACAGAAGCAGCACGTATGGCTATTGAAAATGACGTACATTTAGTAGGTGTTTCTTCTCAGGCAGCAGGACATAAAACTTTAGTTCCTCAACTTGTTGAGGCCCTGGCTAAAAATGGGGCAACAGATATCAAAGTAATATGTGGCGGTGTTATCCCTCCAAAGGATTATCAAGATCTCTACGATGCTGGAGTTACAGCTATATATGGGCCAGGTACAAATATACCAAAGGCCGCCATAGAAATAATAGATCTCTTAGTTAAGGATTCTAGCAATGATAATAGGAAACTATGATGCAAGAAGTTATTAAACACTTAGCAAAAAAGCGCAAAGATGCGATTCTTGGTGGAGGCCAAAGACGTATCGATGCCCAACATAAAAAAGGCAAACTTACTGCTAGAGAAAGAATAATTACGCTTTTAGATGAAGGGTCTTTTGAAGAAACAGATATGTTTGTTGTTCATCGGATCAGAGACTTCGGGATGG
>NYXF01000099.1 GCA_002685455.1 Porticoccus sp.
AGGCTCGCACCTCCCAGGTATTACCTGGCACTCTGCCCTATGGAGCCCGGACTTTCCTCCCCTGATAACCGGATATCACCTAAGGAAATATCCAGAATAAACCAGCGGCGGCTGCCCAGCCAACTCTAAATATAGATTACCATGAAATAAATAATAATCAGATAACTAATTTTAACAGCTTGTGGGCAAAAAAACGGCTAGATAGTTTTCGGATTTTTATTTCTTTAAGTCCAAGGCTGATTTATAGAGTATATTTTTTTGGCCTCCAGTAATTTTTGCTCCCAAAGATACGGCTTGCTTTAAGGGTAATTCTTCCAGCAAAACAGACAACACTCGCTGAATATCTTGGGTATCATCTTTTTTTTCTTCGGGATCAGCCCCTGCAAGAACTAAAACCATCTCACCTTTTTGTTGATTCAAGTCCTGTTCAACAAACTGCAATGTGCTTTCTATTGATCCAGAAAAAAAAGTTTCATAAGTTTTTGTAAGCTCTCTGGCCATAACTATCTCTCGAGTGGGCCCAATGATTTCTAGCATATCTCTGAGAGAACCTAGTATTCTGTGTGGTGCCTCATAAAAAATTATAGTTCTAGAATCTTTTGATATACGTTTAATTTTTTCAATTCGAGCAGCGGATTTTGATGGGAGAAACCCCTCAAAGATGAATCGATCACTTGGTAAGCCTGACGCGCTTATCGCTGCGATAAGCGCACATGGTCCAGGTATAGGTGATACTTTTATTTCCTTACTCTTTGCAAGTTTTACTAACTTGAAGCCAGGGTCAGAGATTAACGGGGTTCCTGCATCGCAAATTAATGCAACTGACTTGCCAGATAAGAGCAGATCAATTATTTTTTTTATTTGTTTTTCTTCACTAAAATCGTGATAGGAGATCATAGGTGTATGTATACCAAAATTCCTGAAAAGGATACTACTTCTTCTCTTATCTTCGACGGCTACGAAATCAACCGAACCCAGAGTATCTAAAGCACGTGAAGTCATATCACCCATATTGCCAAGAGGTATTGAAACAAGATAGAGTTTACCAATCATAGGATTAAATGCCATTTCTTAAACAATTAAACTTAGATGTCTCTTCCTTGCCAAGGAAAAAGGATAAAATTTGATTCTGGAGCTTAATTGATATTTGTTATCGTTTATATACAAGTTATCTTAATAAAGTTTAGAGCGTTACAATATAATCTACAAGAATTGGTATGGCGATTAGTTTTAATTTGCAATCTTAAATTTAATATAAAAATAACTCGACGTTTATTTTGTATAATTTTAGAACCGACAAAACAACAAATGATAAGCTAAAATGTAGTTTAATTGTTTATATAATTAACTGTGATTTACAAAGCATGGCATTATGAAAAAAATTGTTCTTTCTCATTTCAATCAAAGCGTTCAAGCCAAAGAAATTAGTGCTCCTATATTAGCACCACAGATTGTATCTGCAGGCCAGAAAGTAGTCGAACAGCTACTTAAAGGCTATAAAGTACTTTCTTGTGGTAATGGTTTGGCTGGCTATATGGCAAATATAATAACTGAAGCTCTTTTGCTTCAATACGAACTTGAGCGTCCAGGATTACCAGCAATATGTTTAAATGAAAGTGGGATACTTACGTCAATATGCCACAGGGATGGAAAAAGCCAGCTATTTAGTAAGCAAATTTCTGCTTTAGGCCAGTCTGGAGACTTGTTAATTATATTTAGCTCTGGTACCAATCCTAGCAATCTAGTCCAAGCTATTCAAGCAGCACATGATAAGTCTATGGAGATAATAGCTCTTACCGGGAAAGGAGATACAGACTTGTCTGCTTTGCTTAATAACGAGGACATAGAGCTGAGAATCGAACATAACGATGTACATCAAATAAGTGAACTTCAGATGTTAAGTGTATTTTGTTTATGTGAACTTATAGATAAACAATTATTTGGAGGAGAAAGCTAATGCCGAGACGTTTGATAAGCGTAATTATTCTTTATGCTTTTTTTTTAGCAGGATGTACTGAGATTATTCATGTTGCAACTGAAAATCCAATACAGCCGCAACCAGAAAAAATTTCTATAGGAACCGATATTGACGACTGGGAGCTTGAGACCTCAATTGGCGTTAATTTAAAAAAAGCAGGGCCTGAACTACAGGATTCTAATATAAATATAAATTCATATAATCGTATAGTGCTGCTGACAGGTCAAGTTCCGTCAGCAGAGGCTAGGAGCCTTGCTGCTGAGGTGGCGAGAAAATATAGAGGTGTACGTCAAGTTTATAACGAAATTAAAATAAGCGGGCCCACTTCTTTGATTGCCAGAACTAATGATGCGTGGTTATCTGCGAAGCTTAAAACTAAGCTGATGGCTAGCGATGAAATTGAATCTTCGACAATTAAGGTCATCACAGAAAATGGTGTAATTTATTTAATGGGCCTGATTTCTCAAGAAAATGCAAAAATAGTCCTGCAACTTGCCAGCGAAATTAGTGGGGCAATAAGAGTGGTTTCTGTCCTAGAATATACTGATTGAGTCTAAGGACAAAATCATGATCAATTAATAGCGGAGCATTTACATTAATTCAAGAGCAACTGCAAGTGCTTCACCGCCTCCTATACATATAGCAGCAACACCTTTTTTCTTGGCGTATGCTTGCATCGATGACAAAAGCGTAACAATAATTCTAGCACCAGAAGCACCAATTGGATGACCAAGGGCGCATGCACCTCCATGAACGTTAACTTTCTCATGAGGTAAGTCCAACTCTTTCATCGCAGCCATAGTAACAACTGCGAAGGCTTCATTAATTTCATATAAATCTACATCTTCTGTTGACCAGTTTAGAGATTTCAATAATTTTTTTATAGCGCCCACTGGGGCTGTAGTGAACCATTCTGGTTCCTGAGAGTTACTTGCATATTCTGCAACTTTAGCTAAAGGCTTTAGGCCAAGCTCTTTTGCAACTGATAATCTAGTCAGCACCAGTGCAGCGGCTCCGTCACTTATTGAGCTGGAGTTTGCAGCTGTCACAGACCCGTCTTTTCTGAAGGCTGGTCTTAATTTTGGAATTTTATCTTTGTTACCTTTGCTTGGCTGCTCATCTTTATCGTACGAAATGTCGCCTCGGCGTGTTTTAACGGTATAAGGAACAATTTCAGCATTGAACTTTCCTGACTCACTAGCATTTTTAGCTCTTTCAAGTGAGGTTATAGCAAAAGCGTCTTGATCCTCGCGACTAAAATTATATTTAGTGCACGTTTCTTCAGCAAATAACCCCATCGCTTCCTTTGTGTAAGCGTCTTCTAAGCCGTCTAATGTCATATGATCATAAATAGTGGCATCACCAAAACGATATCCTCCCCTTCCTTGAGTCATTAAGTATGGGGCATTAGTCATACTTTCCATTCCCCCTGCAACCGAGATATTAGTATTACCGAGAGACAAGCTGTCGTATGCGTTCATAAATGCCTTCATACCAGAACCACAAACTTTATTAATAGTAGTGCAGTTCACGGAGACAGGCAGACCTGCATATATAGAGGATTGTCTAGCTGGAGCTTGTCTAAGACCTGCGGACAATACGCATCCCATATCAACCGAATTAATTCTGTTTGAAGGCGCGCCTGAGCGCTCAACAGCAGCTTTTATAGCTGCACCTCCTAATTGAGTTGAAGGGATACCAGAGAATTGACCCTGCATACTGCCAATTGGTGTTCTCGCCATTCCGACTATAACTATTGGATCAGACATAATGAAACCTCTATTTAACTATTTTTAATGAGGGCCTTTTGGCTTTAACCCTAGGTGGCCTATCTTTTGATATCTTACCAGATGAAGCAAGCGATTTTACAGGTCCTGGACCTGAAGGATCAGGCTCTCTGGGATTTTCTACTTGGAAAATCATTCCTTGACCATTTTCTTGAGCATAGATTCCAACTATAGATTGAATTGGCAAAAAAATTTCTGCTGGTATTCCACCAAAACTTGTATTAAATGAAATCTTATCCTTATTCATAACTAATTTTGAAACTGCACGGGGAGATAAATTTAACACAATTTCTCCATCCCTTGTTGCATAACTTTGGGGGACTTCAACCCCTGGCTGATGAGCATCAACTGATACATATGGAGTCAATTTATTATCAACGATCCATTCATATATAGCTTTTATTAAATAGGGTTTGTTTGATGTCATATTCATAGTTGTGGTTATCGATTATGATTGCTCAATACACAAAAAAGGAATTAAACTATTAACTTTATACAAAGCATTACCTTATCAGCTACAGCTCGCTTTCAAACTCAGATAGGCTCTCTTGGAAAGATTCACGTTCAAAGATTCTATTCATATAGTCAAACAAAGGTTTTGTTTGACGATGATCAGGAATATCGATATTGAGGCTTTTTAACCGCCACAAAATTGGCCCTAAACAGCAGTCCACTAAAGTAAAATGCTCGCTCATGAAAAAAGGAAGATCGGTAAAAATTGGAGCAAGACTAATTAGACTATCTTGAAGTTCTTTTTTTGCCCCGTCTATTACTTGTGTATCCGATGTGTTGATGATCAAATCTATTTGCGAGCTGCAATCTTTTTCTATGCGATATATATATTGTCGATTTAGCGCTCTTGCAACAGGGTAAACAGGTAATAAAGGTGGGTGGGGAAATCTTTCGTCTAAATATTCCATCATAACCTTCGTTTCATATAAAGCAAGATCACGATCGATTAGTGTTGGTAATGTACCATATGGATTGATAGCCATTATTTCTTCTGGAATCGACTGATTATCAATATCCTCGATATCTACAGTAACTCCCTTTTCTGCCAAGACAATACGAACCCGATGACTATAGTGACACGTCGGATCAGAATAAAATGTCATGGATGATCGTTTTGCAACAATCCCCATAATGAAACCTCGATTTAGTTTAAAAAAATAAAGGGCAATAAAACTGATTTGCCCAAGCAGTTGTTAATGAATGTCTTTCCAATATTCTCTATTTAATAGCCAAACCCAAATAAATAAGAATGCAAGAAAAAGGAGTGCGTAAGTTCCGATTCTTTTTCGATCGTCAGCCATCGGCTCTGCAATATAAGCCAAAAAATTTACTAAGTCATACATTTCTTTGTCAAAGTCTTTAGGTGATAAACTGCCTTCGCTAATAAGATTGTAGCGGCCACATGGGTTTTCTAATATGTCTTCACGAGTAAAAATATCTCTCTTAATGCCACCGTTAGCAGCTAGTACTGGTCCAGGAGCACATTCTTGTAGGCCTTGCATTTCCAATAAAACGTGTGGCATCCCAACATCCTTAAAGACCTTGTTATTTACCCCAAGAGGGCGACTTGGATCCGAATAAAAATTTCTTAAGTATGTATAGAGCCACTCTGGGGAACGGGACCGTGCAACTAAAGTTAAATCTGGCGGTGTTGCACCGAACCATGCCTTGGCTTTGTCTGCTGGCATTGAAATATCCATTAAAGCGCCAAATTTTTGATCTGCATAAATAAGGTTATCTTTAACTAAGTTTGGTGGTATCTTCAAATCTCTAGCTACTCTATCCCAACGAGAATATTTCGCGGAATGACAACCCATACAGGAATTCACAAATAATTTGGCTCCATTTTGGAGTGAAGATTTATCAGACAAATCAGCGTTGAATTCATCGCAAGGGATAGCGCCACATTTGAAAGCAGATTCAGCTCCTACTGCTTTCAGCGGTGCCCATATCAAAAACATGACAACCGATGCAGCCAATGTAGTTTTCCAGGGGCCCATCCCTCCATCCATAGTAACTCTCTCTGGTTCTGGCTTAGTCTTCTCTATCCGGGTCCAAAAAGGCATAGCAATAAAAAATAAAAAGTACAGGCCGGTGCAAATTTGAGCCAATAAAGTACGCTCCGGGGTAGGTGCTTTTACACCGAGAACACCCAGAATAACGAAAGAAGCAGCAAAAACTAGTATAGCTCCGCGACTAAAACTGCCTTTGTAGCGCATTGATCTAACTGGACTTCGATCAAGCCATGGCAGTACAAATAAAATTGCTATAGCTGCAGCCATTACCAGAAATCCAGCAAACTTATCTGGAACTGCTCTTAGCATTGAATAGAAAGGAGTGAAATACCAGACTGGAGCGATATGCTCAGGAGTTTTTAAAGGGTTAGCAATTTCAAAATTTGCGTACTCTAGAAAATAACCACCCATTTCGGGCATAAAAAATAAAATAAAACAAAACACGAATAGAAACACTGTGATAGGTACCAAGTCATGAACCGTATAATATGGATGGAAGGGAATTCCATCTCTAGGTATACCGTTTGCATCCTTGTTTTTCTTAATATCCACTCCATCTGGGTTATTAGAGCCCACTTCATGCAACGCGAGGAGGTGCAACACAACTAGAGCGAGCAAAATGATCGGCAAAGCTACAACATGAAGAGACATAAATCTATTCAACGTGATCCCCGAAATTAAGTAATCACCTCTAACCCATTGAACTATGTCCTCGCCAATAACAGGTATTGCGCCAAATAATGAAATTATCACCTGTGCGCCCCAAAAAGACATTTGACCCCAAGGAAGAACATAACCCATGAAGGCTTCTGCCATCAATGCTACATAAATGGTCATACCAAAAATCCATACTAACTCTCTTGGAGCCTTGTATGAACCGTAAATTAAGCCACGAAACATATGTAAATATATGACCAAGAAAAAGGCTGATGCTCCAGTAGAATGTATATATCTAATAATCCAGCCATAATCTACATCTCGCATTATGTACTCGACTGATGCAAAAGCTCTTTCTGATGATCCCTCAAAGCTCATTAATAGCCAAATGCCAGAAACTAATTGTATGATCAACACAACTAGTGATAAAACGCCAAAATAATACCAAAAATTAAAATTTTTGGGGGCATAATACTTGGCCATATGGGTGTTCCATGCACGCATAATCGGTAAGCGCGCATCTATCCAATCACGTAATGCCACTAACATCAGCTAGCCTCCTGGTCTACGCCAATAACTACTATATTATCTGTTTCATAAGAATGTGGTGGTACATCTAAATTTGTAGGTGCTGGGACTCCAGCATATACCCTTCCTGCAAGATCAAACTTTGAACCATGACAGGGACAGAAAAAACCACCGAACCATTGATCGCCACCCATATCTTGTGCCCCCACTTCTGGACGAAACATCGGTGCACAACCTAAATGAGTACAAAGTCCAACTATTATCAGAAATTCTTCTTTACCTTCAATGGATCGATGTACACCATTAACATATGCTGGTTGATTCGATGCTAATGACATAGGATCACTAAAAATTTCATCGTGACCCATAAGTCCTTGAATTGTTTCAGGGGAACGACGTACAACGTAGACCGGCTTTCCTCGCCACTCAAAAGTTACCATTTGTCCTACTTCAATTTTAGAGATATTTATTCTTACTGGCGCGCCTGCAGCTTTAGCTTTAGCACTTGGGCTCCATGATCCAACAAACGGTATAGCTGCAGCTGCAACTCCTACAGCTCCAACAGCACATGTAGCATTTGTCAAAAAGCGCCTGCGCGCGTGGTCAATACCGTCTCCGTAATCAATTCCGTCATCAATCATGACGCTCTCCTAGCAGCTGATATTAGCGATGTTTTGTATGTTCGGGATGGTTGGTAATAGTACTGAAATTTGGTTGTTTTTTCAAGGAAATAATGAGTGAACTTTACACGTTTTTATAAAAAATAGGTGTATGTTATGAAGTGACCAATTTCACGTAAAGGACTCTATTGATCCATATAAAAAATAATAAAAAAATATACGATCGCTCTCTAACGTTTAGAGAATTGGGGTCGTTTTCTAGCTTTGTGAAGGCCTACTTTTTTTCGTTCAACTTCACGAGCGTCTCGAGTTAAGAATCCAGCTTTGCGAAGTTCTCCTCTCAAATTTTCATCATATTCAAGTAAAGCGCGAGAAATTCCATGCCTGATGGCACCAGCCTGACCAAAACTTCCTCCGCCAGCTACGGTAATTTTCAAATTAAATTTCTTAACACAATCGGCAAGCTCTAGGGGTTGGCGAACAATCATTCTTGCAACTTCTCTCCCAAAATACTGATCAATGGTGCGATTATTTATTGAAATATTTCCATCACCATTTTCTAAAAATACCCTTGCTGAAGATGTTTTTCGTCGACCAGTTCCATAATATTGCGTTCGTGACATAAGTTACTTTCCGTTAAATATCTAAATTTTTAGGTTGTTGAGCGGTGTGGGGATGTTCTTGACCAGCATAAACTTTTAATTTTTTAAACATGGCTCGTCCTAGCGGACCTTTTGGTAACATACCTTTAACAGCATTTTGAATAGTTCGCTCTGGTGCTTTTTCGACTAGCTTCTCAAAGTTTATTGACTTTAAGCCTCCTGGATATCCAGTATGACTATGATAAATTTTATCCTTTGCCTTGTTGCCAGTTACTCGCACTTTTTCTGCATTTACCACTACAATATAATCACCAGTATCAACGTTTGGAGTATATTCAGCTTTGTGCTTACCACGAAGATGTGATGCTATAACTGTAGAGATTCGACCCAATGTTTTATCAGCGGCATCCACTATATACCAATGATGTTCAGCTGTTTCGACTGTAGCACTATATGTTTTCATCAAAATCTGCCTAATTCTTATCTTTACAGAACATGTCTGCATATTTGGAAGCGGCATTTTACAGAGCAGTAACAGCCATTTCAAGGATATTCTACATTTTAAATTTTATTACTTGGTTCACAGAGCAAATATTGCTCCTAAGTTACCCGGTAATTGGCATCAAACGTTATTTTAAATAACTTCGAGTCACGGTTGATGTGGTCTTGAAAGATACTCATAAGACTGCATCTCTAAAAGACGGCTTTTTGTGCGTTGAAACTCAAAGTTAAGAGCGCCATCAGCATATAAAGACATTAGTCCAACTTCTGCGGAAAGTATGATCTTTACATTTCTGTCATAAAATTCATCTACTAGGCTGATGAACCTTCTTGCTTGATCCTCATTATCTTTGCCCAACTGAGGAACTCCAGAAATCAACACAGCATGGAACTCACGGGATAGTTCAATATAATCATTTTGGCTTCTGGGTGAGTTACAAATAACATTAAAGTCAAACCAAATCACATCTTTTCCTTGACGTCGAAATTTTATGTTCCTACCCTCAATCTCGATATTAAGATCTACTGAAATACTTTCGCCAAGAGGACAAAATAAATTAAAAGCTTTTATTAGTGCAATATCAGCGCTTGCATCTAGAGGATAATGGTAAAGTTCAGCTTGCTCTATGCTCCTCAAGCGATAATCGATATCACTATCTACATTAAATATCTCATTATTCTTTTTTATTGATTCGATAGCTGGAAGAAATTGTTTGCGTTGAAGACCATTTAAATAAAGGTTATCTGGTTCGACATTCGATGTAGCTACCAAGACAATATTTAGTGAAAATAAGAGCTCAAAAAGTTTCCCGAGAAGCATTGCATCTGCGATATCAGAAACAAAAAACTCATCAAAACATATTACATGTGCCTCATTGGCTATGTTTTTGGCAACTATAATTAATGGATTTTTTTTTCCTTCCAGTCGTTTCAGGTCATTGTGGACTCTTCTCATAAATCGATGAAAATGTAATCTGATCTTTTTTTCAAAAGGTAAGCTCTGGAAAAATCCATCCATCAAATATGTTTTTCCTCTTCCGACTCCGCCCCAAAGGTATAAACCCTTGATAGAGTTAGCCTTTCGAGAATGAAAAAACCTAGTTTGCAGCTTAACTAAGAAATTTTTTTTATGATTAACATTCTCCTTATCAAGGAGTTGCTTATAAAGTGATTGTAAAAGTTCTACCGCAACTGCTTGTGATGAGTCATAATCAAATCCTTTCTTATTTAGATCTGATAAATAGCGTTGTTTCGGAGAAAGTAACTGAATATGTGTATACTTAGACATGGATTGACTACAAATAGATTATTTTAATTAAATTAATTTTCTAAGAATAGGTGATCAAGGATTGTTTCTCAATAGAAGAAAGGCAAATATACAAGTTATTAATTGAGACCTTGACAATTCATGAACTAAACTATTTTAGAGATAGGATATTACAAAAAAATAAATTAAACTTCATGGAGATCATATCTTGCTGATTTCAAATTTTATAATTTATATATCGTTAACATTAACAGGTGCTGTTGCTGGTTATTATCTTGCTCAGAAACTTCGACCTATCCAAAAAGAACAGAAAGAAATTGAGAATAAACTTGTAGAGACACAAAAAGAACTTAGTGATTATCAGCAAAAGGTGGCTGATCACTTTCGCAATACATCAAAAGATGCATCAAACTTATCAAAGAACTTTGAGAGTTTACTTGAACAACTTGCCAGCGGTGCACTTCAGCTAGCTAATACTGATATTAGTCGCCAAATATTAAATTCCTCGTCTAATAAAACTGGGGATGCTGGTTTTCACTTAAGCGAGAACATAAAACCGCCAAAAGATTATGCTCCAAAAGTTCCTGGTGGCGTTCTTAATGAAAAATATGGTCTTGATGAAACTAAAGATTCGATAAATAATCCTGCCAATAGCGATTCACCCTACGTAACTGAGAGTGATGACGATCCGACTCTTAATATCAATTAATAAGCTGTTCGAAAAGCCTATGGTAAAAAATATGCATCGTGTACTAAATTATATAGCTTGGCCAGCCTTTTTCGGCCTCCTAATTGCTATGATAGCTTTTAACTTTTTTCCTGAAATGATTGATAATAGTTTTCAATCTCCAAAAAAAATTCTAGATAAAAGAATTATCAAAGATGAAAAAGTAGAGCTGCAATCTAGGCAATTTTCATATTCCTTAGCTGTAAAAAAAGCATCCCCCTCGGTTGTAAATATATATACACAAAAAAAATTACCCTCAGGCAATCGACTGTCAACAGACCCTCTATTTAAGAAATTTTATAATCAAAAAAATTCCCCAAGACAAAATCGCATGAAGTCATCTTTGGGTTCAGGCGTAGTAATGACAGAGAACGGATATGTTTTAACAAACCATCATGTCATCGACGGTGCTGATGCGATCGTTCTTCAGCTACAAGATGGAAGAGAGGCTGCCGCTAAATTAATAGGAACAGATCCAGAAATTGATCTTGCAGTTTTAAAAATTAATCTACAAAATCTTGTACCAATAGAATTAGCGACCAAAAAAGCTGTGGCTGGTGATGTAGTTCTTGCTATTGGAAATCCTTTTGGTGTAGGGCAATCAGTCTCTCAAGGAATCATCAGTGCGACTCAAAGGAAAGGTCTTGGTTTAAATACTTTTGAAAATTTTATTCAAACGGATGCTGCAATTAATCCAGGAAACTCTGGTGGCCCACTAGTTGACGCCAAAGGAGATCTTGTAGGTATTAACTCAGCAATACTTGACCGATCCAGTTATGCAATGGGCATAAGTTTTGCAATTCCATCAAAAACAGCTTTAAAGGTTCTTACAGACATAATATCCCATGGAAGAGCAATAAGAGGCTGGCTTGGAGTTGAAGCCAACCAATTGAAGCCTTTTGCAGCAAAAAAACTTGGCCTTGAGCCACCTCTTGGTTTAGTTGTAACGAATATATATAACGATAGTCCAGCATTCTTTTCTGGATTGCTACCTGGTGATGTAATCGTTTCAATAAATAATAGCGGTATGATCGACAATGATAAGGCTATGAATATAATCGCAGACCTATCACCGGGAGATTTAGTTAAGCTTGATGTATTAAGAAATGGAAAGAGAAAAATCATTGAAGCTGAAGCTGGAACTCGTCCAGAAATAAATTAAAAATTTCTATGAAAATTTTTTAATTACCCTAATAAAATATTCGTTGTCTTCTGGTAAACCTATGGTTATACGTAAATAATCTTTTATTCTTTCCTTATTGAAATGACGAACTAATATATTATGCTTTCTGAGAAAGCTCGCTAATTCAGCAGCATCATATTTATGGTGTGTTGCAAATAAGAAATTTCCTGCTGAGGGAATCACTGAAAACTCCAAGTTAACAAGGTCTGATGACAGCTTCTCACGTGATTTAATGATTTTTTTTCGACTTTTTTCAAAGCACTCCATATCATTAAATGCAGCTATACTCCCAACAATAGCTAAGCGATCAATAGGATATGAATTGAAGCTATTTTTTACCCTGTTTAAAGCCTCAATTAAGGAGTGGTTTCCCACAGCAAAGCCAACCCTGAGACCAGCCAAAGAGCGTGATTTTGAAAGAGACTGCGTTACCAGAAGGTTTGAATATTTTGAGATTAGTGGTATGCAGCTTTTACCGCCGAAATCTATATAGGCTTCATCTACTACCAAGATTGAATGCTGATTAGCCCTGAGTAAATCCTCAATAAGAGAGAGCGACAGCAATCTACCCGTTGGAGCGTTAGGATTTGGAAAAATTATCCCTCCATTAGGTTTTTTATAATCATCTATATTTATACAGAAGTTTTTCGTTAACGGAATTAAATTGAAAGGTATTTCGTATAAACTACTGTATGTCTCGTAAAAACTATAAGTCACATCGGGAAAAAATATTGGGCTGTTTTGCTTAAAAAATGCATAAAAAATATGAGCTAGGACTTCATCTGAGCCATTGCCCACAAAGACCTGATTTTTCTGAACATTGAGATTTTTAGAAATTGTCTCTTTTAAAAGAGAGGCATCTGGATCTGGGTACAAACGAAGCTCACCATTAAGTTCAGATAAAATAGCCTCTCGAACGTCCGCGGATGGTGGATATGGATTTTCGTTAGTGTTTAGTTTTATTAAATGAGGGTTGATGGGCTGCTCCCCCGGCACATAGGGATTCAACTGTTGAACAATTTCACTCCAAAAAAAATTTTTCGTCATAAGTTAATAAAAAAATTATATATCCAACCGTTAAGGTCAGTATTTCTGACTATTTGTCAATACGATATTCTGCAGAGCATGCATGAGCTGTTAATGACTCGCCTCTTGCTATTGTAGAAGCTATTTTTCCAAGCTTTGAAGCACCATATTTAGTACACTTTACTATAGATGAGCGTTTCTGAAAATCATAAACACCTAATGGTGAGGAGAATCTGGCAGTAGATGAGGTGGGGAGTACATGACTTGGCCCTGCACAGTAATCTCCAACTGATTCTGATGTATAGCGGCCCATAAAAATTGCTCCAGCATTTCGAATTCTTGGCAGAAACAATTCTGGGGTATCAACAGAAAGCTCTAGATGTTCTGGAGCAATATAGTTTGCTATTTCTACTGCTTCATCCAAGTCTCGCACTAGAATAAATGCACCTTTGTTTTCCAGCGATGATTGAATTATTTCTGCTCGCTCCATGGAAGGAAGTAATTTTTCTATACTCTCTTTAACATCCTCGAAGAATTTAGCTTCATTACAAATTAAAATAGCTTGTGCACTCTCGTCATGTTCAGCCTGAGAAAAAAGATCCATGGCAATCCAATCTGGGTCAGTTTTTCCATCACATATAATTAGAATTTCTGATGGGCCAGCAACCATGTCTAACCCAACTTTTCCGAAAACCATACGTTTGGCTGTAGCAACATAAATATTGCCAGGGCCAACAATCTTATCAACTTTTTTTATAGTCTTTGTACCATAAGCTAAAGCGCTTATGGCCTGCGCACCACCGATTGTATATATCTCATCAACACCCACAATTGCTGCAGCAGCTAAAACTATTGTACTCAGTTGACCCTCAGGTGCCGGAGCAGTCATGACGATCTGATTCACACC
>NYXF01000100.1 GCA_002685455.1 Porticoccus sp.
AGATGAAGCTAGCATCACCCTCCGCAAATACACCTGCAATAGTAAGGCTAGTTTTTTTTGCACCAAGAAACATTAGCTCTTCAGCTAAAATTTCTTCTAACCCTTTTGGGCAGGTCGCAAAAAATTTTTTCATTTTTAATAACCACAATGATAAGGAGCACAGAGAAAAATAAAATATAGCTCAATTTAAGCTTTTAGATACGATCTCATAAGTGTCTCTTGAAAGATTATCTATTGACACTAACCTATTGAGCTCCTCTCTCATACGGTTTCCTCGAGTTTTTGGGAATTTTCGCCATTTAGTCAAAGGAGCAACTAACCTTGCTGCAATTTGTGGATTTAATTTGTCTAAGGTTGATATTTGATCAACTAAAAACTTATATCCACCTCCTTCATCAGAATGGAAATTTGTTGGATTATTATTACAAAAAACGCCGATGAGCGATCTTACCTTGTTGGGATTGCTTAAATCAAATGCAGGATGTTTCATTAGCTTCTTGACTCGATTTAAACCGCCAGGCAAAGAACATGTGGCTTGCATTTGAAACCATTGATTTAAAACTAAGGGTTCATCCTTATACTCTTGGTAAAATTCATCTAAATATTTTTGCGTCAGACCAATAGAAGCATTTCTAGTGTCATTTACCAAAATATTAAGTGCTGCAAGTCTATCAGTCATGTTGTTAGATCTAATAATTTGATTAACAACTAAATCTAGAGAATCTTTAGATTCAGCCGCAACTAAATATCCTAATGCTAAATTCTTAATACTACGCCGAGCCACCTCAGCTGCATTAAATGTATATTTCTTTGATGTTAAGTTTGACTCGTATATCTTAACCCAATAGCTGTTCAATTTTGTTCCCAATTCACTTAAAATAAAAGTTCTAACCATATGTATTGCGTCTACATCAATCTCTTTTGATATCTCAGCCATTATTTGTTCTGAAGGTAAAGTTAATAGAAGGGCCTGCATCGCTTTATCTTTGAATGACCTATTGATAACAGCAAAAAATGCTTCATAGAGATGTGGCTTTAGTGCTAATTTTTTTCTAGTTATATACTCGAGTTGCATTTTCTTCATAGTAGAAACAGCCAGCTGCTGACATGCATTCCAAGAACTAAATCCATCTGGATCGTGTATTATTAGTAAAACCAAATCATCCTCAGAGTAAGGAAAATCAAGCCTAACTGGTGCAGAAAAATCCTGGAGTAATGACGGGACAGGACATTTATCTATATTATTAAAAGTGAAGGTTTCCTTTTTTTTCGTTAACTCAATTAGTACAGAATCGTCATTGTTTGAATTTAAAGGTACAGCACCTTTATTTGATATCAAGCCAACTTTGACTGGAATATGAAAGTATTCGAAAGCATCTTTAGTGATAGGTGTAATGGATTTGTTGATTGTTTTGGCAGGCACCTGCTCAAAAGTCAACTTGTAAGAATGATTGATCTCATCATAGTCACCGCTTACATTCAATAATGGAGTACCAGATTTTTTATACCATAACATAAATTGTTTGAGGCTGCGTCCGCTGACCTCAGCCATTGTAGAAATAAAATCGTCAATAGTTGCTGCTTGACCATCATACTTTGAAAAATAAAGATCTGATCCTTTACGAAATAGCTCTGGTCCTATCAATGTATTTATCATTCTAACAATTTCAGCGCCCTTTTCGTAAATAGTTACTGTATAAAAGTTTGATATTTCTAAGTATGATTTAGGTTGAACAGGGTGTGCTGTTGGCCCTGAGTCCTCAGAAAACTGTATTGAGCGAAGAAAATTAACATCCTCGATACGCTTAACTGCAGATGATCCCATGTCTGCGGAGAATTCAGAATCCCTGTAAACAGTAAAGCCTTCTTTTAAACTCAATTGAAACCAATCTCTGCAAGTTACTCTATTTCCTGACCAGTTATGAAAATATTCGTGTGCTACAACACCTTCTACTCTTTTATATCCTGCATCTGTTGTTATATTTGGATGGGCTAAAACACAAGATGTATTGAAAATATTCAATCCTTTATTTTCCATTGCCCCCATATTAAAGTCATCAACCGCCACTATCATGTATAGGCTTAAATCATATTCTCTTCCATAAACTTTTTCGTCCCATTGCATAGCATTTTTTAATGAATCAATAGCATGTCTGCACTTATCTATGTCTTTGGGTTCTACGAAAAGACGAATATCTATTTGCTTACCTGAATAAGTAAAAAAATTATCTTTGATAACAGTTAAATTACCTGCAACCATGGCAAAGAGATAACATGGTTTTGGAAAAGGGTCATGCCAAGTTGCCCAATGTCTTTCATCATCCGAATATTTATCTGTTTTATCTGAGCTATTTGGGCAATCTCCCGAGTCTATTAAGTTTCCATTAGACAGGAGTACAGGACAAATAAGCTTGTCTGCATAAATAGTAGTCGTAAACTCAGACATTACATCTGGTCTATCAAGATAATAAGTGATCCGACGGAATCCTTCTGCTTCACATTGAGTACAATATATTGTCCTAGACTTATACAAACCCTCTAATGAGGTATTTTTCTTTGGGAAAATAATAACTTCTATTTCAAGTATAAATTCATCTGGAACAGAAAAAATAGTTAGACTCTCATCGTCAACGGCATACTTATCTACAGACAAGTTAGAGCCATTTAGTATAACTTTCTGTAAGCTAAGCTCTTGACCAAAAAGTTTTAAATTTTTTTTCTCTGACTGATTTGAGCTATTTCTTCCTATAGATAATATAGAGTAAACTTTTACTCGTTCTTCTGTGATGTCAATAGAAAGATTTGTTTTATGAATATAAAAATCGGGTGGCCTGTAATTATCCAGGTAAGTAACTTCTGTTGATGAAGTTTTTTTATTCATTGGAATCAGACCTTAAATTTATATTTATAGGGAGATTAGTTAAATGAAATTTTAATTCTTCCACTTGATAGTTTGTTCAATATCTTTAATATTTGCTTCTAAGTCACACGCATCTTTTTCTTTTTTTACTGGAACATAACCTACTCTGTCACCCTGAGCTTTATTAGCGGCATCGTAGGCTATCAAAATTTGTATGCTATTTTCAATCTGATCTTTTGTAAGTTTTATGCCATTAGCCCATTTACCAATCTCAACAGCAGTCTTAATTTTTTTATAAATTTCTGGTGTGACTGAATTAAGTAATTGCTGAAATTCCATAATAAACCTTAAAAAACATAATAATTTAGTTAGTAGTTGTCTGTTGTCATTTATATGTACGAAAACTTTTTAAATATCCCAATATCATACCACTTATTAGTCCTACAATATGAGCCGTATTTGCTATATTTATGTCTACTATGAACTTTACAATCCCACTAATGCCAAAAAATAACCAAACTAACATAAAACCCAAAAGACCTTGTGGTAAAAAAATAATAGATTTTTTTGAAAATTTATTGAAAATCCAAATAAAGCCTAGTAGACCATAAACTAATCCTGATAAGCCTCCAAACAAAGAAGATCCCCCAAACCAGTACTGGCTAATATTCGATATAATTGCTATAAAAGTTGCATAAATTAAAAATCTTAAGCTACCGAATATATATTCAATTTTTTTTCCTAAAACCCAAAAAAGAAGTGCGTTAAAAACGAGGTGGAAGATACCAAAATGCAAAAAAATAGGTGTAATTAGTCGCCATATCTCACCATTGCTTATAGAGTTACTAATTAAATCAATAGGATTGCTTCTACCAACATAAAGATAGTCTTGTATAGTTAAATGGTGAATAAGTGATGGTATCCATTTAACAATACCAGCACCAATAAAACTAAAAACAAGGAAAAGACAAGCAACAGGAGCATATTTTAGCTGGTTTCTGAGACTAAGCTGGTCAAGATCTATCATTTTTAAATATATACCAATAACTTATAAAAGCAATTATCTATTTCTATTGCTGAAACCATGATGGCTACCCCAGCCAAGTTTTGTTCGGCAGGTTGCATAAAAGCTATTATCATCCTGATGAATTAATTTTAATGGATTATTTGTTTTCTGGATATTTATTATATCACCAGGTCGATGGGGTAAATCAATTTGACCATCACATGTAACCGTTGAGGTTAGTTCATTTCGGGGAGAAAGCTGAATCTTTATATTGCTATTACTGCCAACTACTATCGGCCTGCTTGATAAGGTATGTGCATTCATTGGAACCAAAACTATGGCATCTAAATCAGGATTAAGTATTGGTCCACCCCCAGATAGCGCATATGCAGTAGATCCAGTTGGTGTTGATATTATTAAACCGTCAGATCGCTGGCTATATACGAATTGCTCATCTATATATAACTCAAATTCAATCATTCTTACAGAGCTACCGGGATGCAAAACTAAATCATTAATTGCTTCTCCTGAGCTAATTTTTTTTTCATCTTTAAAGAAAGATGCCTCTAATAAAAAACGATTTGAAATAATATAATCACCGCTTAAAACACGATGTAATTGCTTTTCCATATCGTCTGGTAAGATATCTGTTAAAAAACCAAGTCTTCCCCTATTTACCCCCAAGATTGGTATATTTAGTTTAGCTGCACTTCGACCTACACTCAGCATACTGCCATCTCCACCAACAACAATTATTAAATCTAAATTTAAATTTTTCTGTAAATGATCAAAGATTGGTATATCTTTACTTGAGACTAATTGCGATGTTTTTGCTTCTAAAAAAACTAAGTAGCCCTCTTTTTCTAAAAAAGAGCACAGGCGATTTAAGGGATCAATTATTTCAGAAAGATCCACGTTAGCAACGATTGCGATACGCTTAAATGGTGTCATGAATAATATCCTGTGATGAGTAATCATAATACCAATAAAAAGCCATGAAGTATTATGTGCTATCAAAAAAAAGGGATATCAAATATATATTCTATAGTAAAAGATATTTAAATGGCGGACCGGACGGGACTCGAACCCGCGACCTCCGGCGTGACAGGCCGGCATTCTAACCAGCTGAACTACCGGTCCGAAAAATATTTTTAGCTTTTGGTGGGTGGTACAGGGGTCGAACCTGTGACCTACGCCTTGTAAGGGCGTCGCTCTACCAACTGAGCTAACCACCCATCTGAAAGAAGGCGCATTCTACCCGATTATATGCCCTTGTCAAACATTTCAAGGTACCTTTTTGTATACATAAGGCTTACATCAAATTAATATACAGCGGAAATAATACTAATGAGAACTATATGGAAATTTTCAAGGAATTTACATTTGAAGCGGCTCATTTTTTACCTAATGTTCCAGATGGCCATAAATGCAAGAGATTGCATGGACATTCTTATCATGTATGCATATATGTTGAGGGAAAGGTAAGTGATACCGAAGGATGGGTGATAGATTTTGCAGAGCTTAAAAAGCATTTTAAGCCAATATATGAGCGGCTAGATCATCGTTTTCTTAACGATATAAAAGGGCTTGAAAATCCCACTAGCGAAAATTTAGCGCGTTGGATTTGGGAAGAGCTCAAGCCAAAGCTAGCCATATTATCCAAAATTCAAATTAAAGAGACATGCTCGTCCGGATGCATATATACAGGATAATATCTAATTTTTAAAAATTTCCCCAATAGCCTGTTGGATAGTATTGTAAGTAAAGCAATACCCCGAATCTAAGGCTTTTACTGGGACCGCTCTTTGCCCTTTAAGAAGTAATTCTTTGGCCATCTCACCAAATATAACCTTGGCAAGGAATGAAGGCATAGATAAATATGTAGGCCTTGATAAAATCTTACCTAACACAGTTGTAAACTCTCCATTAGTTATGGGATTGGGCGAACATGAATTAAGTGCTCCTGAGATCTCTTTACACTCAATACAATGAAAGATTATATCTACTTGATCTTTTATATGTATCCATGGAAACCATTGTTTTCCGTTTCCTAATTTTCCACCAAGTCCAAGCTTAAATGGAGTAACCATACTTTTAAGTGCACCCTCACCTTTACCCAGTACTATGCCAATTCGTAAACAACAAACTCTTGAACCCAATACCTCAAATTTAAGAGCACTATTTTCCCACAAAGAGCAAAGTTTGTGTGTAAAAGACTCTTTACAAATACTTGTCTCGTCGATATATTCATCTCCATGTGGCCCATAATAACCAACGGCTGATCCGCTAATAAAAACCTCAGGATAATAATTTTTTTTTCTAAAATACTCAAACAAACTGTCTGTTGTATCTACTCGACTGCTGATAAAGCTTGCTTTAAGAGTATTACTCCACCTACCGGAGACAAGTGGCTGACCAGCAAGATTTAAAACATAATCTATTTTTATATCGCTCTGTAATTCAAATAAAGATGATATTATCCTTATTTGGTCTAAACGTGTTTTAGCATAAGTTTTGTTTCGTGATAAGGCGATGACTTCATAACCTTTTCTTTTAGCCGAAATACAAAATTTTTGACCAATGAACCCTGTAGCCCCAGTAACTAATATCGTTTTTTTATCCATAGGTAAATTATTGCTTTCTCCATGTGTGGTCGGGGCGGCCGGATTTGAACCGACGACCACTACACCCCCAGTGTAGTGCGCTACCAGACTGCGCTACGCCCCGTCTAACGTTAATGATCATAATAAAAAATTAGTAAATAATACAGAATGAGCGATGCAATTCAAGAAACTTATAATTTTATTTTGTACTGAAATTAACTAAAAAATTGCTTATATTAACTTTTAAGAACCCTAAGAAGATTTTCTAAGTCATCAACTGTTTGACGGATAATTTGATGAGTTTGTGTAGTATCCTTCTTTGCATCCTCGCCAAGTAGTTTTTGACGAGCACCATCAATAGTAAATCCCTCTTGGTAGAGCAAAGAACGAATTTGTCGTATCAGCATAACATCATGATGCTGATAATATCGCCTATTACCACGTCTTTTAGTTGGATTTAAGTTTGGGAACTCTTGCTCCCAATACCTCAAAACATGTGGTTTTATTTCACACAAACGGCTGACTTCACCAATAGTAAAGTAACTTTTTCGAGGTATAGGGGGGAGATTATATTTGTCATTTAACGACAGCATGGCCGTCAACTCTTGTTTTTAACTTTTGACCTGGTTTAAATGTCACAACTCTTCTAGCAGATACAGCGACTTCTTCACCAGTTTTTGGATTACGGCCGGGACGACTCTTTTTATCTCGAATATCAAAATTTCCAAAACCTGATAATTTAACTTCTTTGTTACTTTCAAGTGACGCTCTAATTTCTTCAAAAAATAATTCAACTATTTCTTTGGCTTCTCTTTTATTAAGACCAAGGTCATTGAAGAGCATCTCTGCTAGGTCTGCTTTGGTAAGTGCTGCCATTATCAACCTCTAAGGATTCCTGAATGTTCTTTTCCTATAGCTTCTATTATTAAAGAAACAGCTCCGTTTACATCATTATCCTCTAGGGTGCGTGAACTGTCACCAAAGGTCAAGCCCAATGCGATACTTTTGCTACTGATTTCAATACCTTTTCCTTGATATACATCAAATATTTGTACGTCAATCAGAATTTTACCTGCTTTTTCACGGGCAGTATCAATTAAATCACGAGCGTGAATGTCGGCGTCTACGATGAAGCACAAGTCTCTTTTTATTTCGGGGAACTTACTCAATTCTGTAAATTTTGGAATTTTACCATCAAGAATTAAATGTGTATTTAGCTCAAATACGAAAACAGCCTGGGTAAGATTTAATTTCTTTTGAACCACTGGGTTTATTTGTCCTAGCCATCCAACACACTCTCCATTACGGACTATCTTTGCAGATTGGCCTGGATGTAGGTATGTATTTGTATCTTTAATGAACTCGTACTGATTAAAACATCCACAAAGTTTAAGAACTGATTCCACGTCACCTTTAATATCAAAAAAATCTACTGGCTCTCTTGTTGAATGAAAGTTATTTTTCATCCGCTGACCGGTTATAGCAGCAGAAATCATATGCTGCTGTTTAAAATTTGCTTCATTTGATTCAAAGATAAGACCAGTTTCAAAAATACGTATACGCTCTTGTTGTCTATTAAGATTATATCGTATGGATGGAAGTAGCCCTGATAATAATGTTGTTCTCATTTCTGACATATCAGCCGTTATAGGATTAACCAAAGACACAGGTTTAGTTTTTGGCATAAGCTGTGACTGAATAGATGGGTCTACGAATGAGTAGGTAATAGCTTCATTGTATCCTCGATCTACTAAAATATTTCTTAAATATCTTAAATCTTTTTTATTTTCTGGAGAGGCGTCTATTGATAGTTTAGCCGACATCGTTTTTACTGGTAGATTCTCATAACCATAAATTCTTGCAATTTCTTCAATTAAATCTGCTTCTACAGATATATCGTGTCGCCAACTAGGTATAGAGCACTCCCAGCCAATATCTTTAATATTACTAACACTAAAACCTAATCTCTTTAGTATATCTTCGGCTTTTATATTGGGAATAGACAAGCCTAGCTGTTGCTCAAGTCGACTCTTTCGCAAAATAATATGATCTTTATTTTGAGGGTTTATTTTGCTTTCCGTAGTTACGACTGGACCAGCTTCACCTTTACCGATATTTAAAAGCAAGGATGTTGCACGTTCGATTGCTACCTCTTGAAGTTTTCGGTCAACTCCCCTCTCAAATCTATGTGATGACTCAGTGTTCTTTCCATAAAATCTTGAACGACCGCATATAGATAACGAGCTAAAGCATGCACTTTCTAAAAAAATGTCTTTTGTAGTGTGTGATATGGAAGAGTCTGCACCACCCATTATTCCGGCTATAGCAATTACCTTACTATTGTCAGCAATGACTAAAGTATCTGGGCTTAGTTCTACTTCTGAACCATCAAGCAGTCTTAGTTGCTCTCCCTTTGTCGCCGTTCTAATAGTTATTTCTGTATCTAGCTTACCTAAATCAAAAGCATGCATAGGCTGCCCTAGTTCAAGCATCACATAGTTTGTAATATCAACGACCAAATCAATACTTCTCAGGCCTGAACGACGAAGCTTCTCCTTCAACCAAACTGGTGCTTCTATCGTCATATCTATATTTTTTATGACTCTGCCAGCATAACGATGGCATGCTTCGTCAGTTAAAATCTTTACAGGAAAGACATCATCGATAGTACTCTCTATTGCAGGTACTTTAAGTTCTTGGTGTATTGATTGATTTAGGGTAGCAATTTCGCGAGCAATACCCCGTATACTTAGACAATCTCCTCTATTAGGAGTGAGATCGAGATCAATGATTTTATCATTTAATTTTAAATAATTATGGAGATCTTCACCAACAGGTGCGTCCAGAGGTAACTCTAATAAACCACCAGAATTATCATCAATGCCTAATTCTTCTGAACCGCAAAGCATACCAAAAGAATCTATACCTCTTATTGATGTTGACTTAATGATTAGACTTTCATTTAATTTAGATCCAACAGTAGCAAAAGGAACTTTTATACCAGGCCTAACATTTGTTGCACCGCATACTATTTGCGATGTATATTCTAAATGAGATGAAACTTCACATATTTTAAGATTATCTGCATTTGGGTGCGGTTTAGCTGAAAGGACCTCACCGACAACTAAACCTGAAAAGTCATTAGAAGCAACTTTTATGCCATCAACCTCCAAACCAGCCATAGTTAATTGCCTAGATAGCTCTTTTGTAGTTATAGGCGCTTCGACCCATTCTCTTAACCATGATTCACTAAATTTCATTAAATTATTTCCTAATAATTTATATACATAGTATAGCCTAAAACTTTGTTTTTAATGAAATTGTCTTATAAATTTTAAGTCATTTTCAAAAAATAATCTTAAATCTGTTACCCCGTATCGTAGCATTGCAAGTCTCTCAACACCCATTCCAAAAGCAAAACCAGAATGTAGATCAGCATCTACATTACAGTGCGATAAAACTGCTGTATGAATCATCCCGCAGCCCATAACTTCGAGCCAACCAGTATTCTTACAAATACGACAACCAACCCCTCTACAACTAGTGCATTGCAAATCTACTTCTGCTGATGGCTCAGTAAAAGGGAAGTAAGATGGTCTGAATCTTATTGGTAAATCTCTCTCAAAAAATGCATTTAAAAACTGTACAACGGTACCTTTAAGATCCGCCATACTTATTTTTTTATCCAAAACTAGACCTTCAACCTGATGAAACATTGGCGTATGGGTTAAGTCTGAATCACAACGATATACTTTACCTGGACATATTATTCTTAACGGAGGAGATTGGCTTTCCATAATTCTAATTTGGACCGGAGAAGTATGTGTTCTTAACACGTGATTCTCATTTATATAAAAAGTATCATGCATAGCTCTTGCTGGATGATGAGAAGGAATATTTAAAGCTTCGAAATTATGATAATCATCTTCAATTTCTGGTCCCTGCTCAACCTTAAAACCTATTTTTGTAAAAATAGCTTCGATTCGTTCCATAGTATTTGTTACAGGATGCAAGGAACCTTTATCCGAGTTACGGCCAGGTAAAGTGATATCAACTGTTTCTTTCTTTAACCTAGAGTTTATTTCATTAAGCATAATTTCTTCGTGTCGAAGTTCAATCTCACTGGTCAATTTTTTCTTAGCAATATTTATCGAAGCACCGGCTATAGGTCTCTCATTTTCTGATAGTTCACCCAAGCCCTTAAGAAGAGCAGTTAGTATCCCTTTTTTTCCTAAATAGTCTATTTTCACTTGATCAAGTGTTTTTATATCAAGTGCACTATTCACAGCTTGTATAGCTTCATTTTCAATAAGCTGTATATTTTTCATTATTTACCTCAGAAAATTTTTTAATCAAAAAAAAGGGAAAGAGCAAACGCCCCTTCCCTTTTATATTGCCATTTTTTCTCTTTTCTTAATATAAATTTTAGGCAAGGGCAGCCTTTGCTCGTTGGACAACAGCTGAAAAAGCCACTTTGTCATGAACTGCCAAGTCAGCTAAAACTCTACGATCCAATTCAATATTTGCCTTTTTTAGACCTGCTATTAAGCGACTATAGCCTATACCTTCAGATCGAGATTGTGCATTAATACGTG
>NYXF01000101.1 GCA_002685455.1 Porticoccus sp.
TAGCCCATATTATTGCAAATGAGATGGGCGTTGGATTAAAAACCACTTCTGGACCAGTACTTGAAAAAGCAGGAGATCTCGCAGCAATAATGACAAATCTTGAGTCAGGTGATGTTCTTTTTATTGATGAAATTCATCGTTTGAGCTCAGTAGTTGAAGAGGTTATATACCCAGCCATGGAAGATTATCAGCTCGATATAATGATTGGTGAGGGCCCAGCAGCACGATCAATTAAGTTGGATATACCACCCTTTACTCTTGTCGGAGCAACTACTAGAGCTGGGTTACTTACCTCGCCGTTGAGAGATCGCTTTGGTATCGTCCAAAGGTTAGAGTTTTATTCAGATAAAGAGTTAAGTAAAATAGTTTCAAGATCAGCAAAAATTCTTAGTGTGAAAATAGACGAAAATGGCACTCAAGAAATTGCTAGACGTTCCAGAGGAACCCCCCGAATTGCAAATCGACTTTTACGTCGGGTCAGAGATTATGCAGATATCAAGTCTAATGGAATTATTACATCAAAAGTAGCTGATATGGCATTAAATATGCTTAATGTTGATGAGTATGGTTTTGATCAGATGGACCGACGAGTTATGCTAGCAATAATAGAAAAATTTGATGGGGGCCCAGTCGGTGTTGACAGCGTGGCTGCAGCGATAAGTGAAGAAAGAAATACCATCGAAGATGTTATTGAACCATTTTTGATCCAGCAGGGCTTCTTAATTCGGACACAAAGAGGCCGAACAGTCACGCGATTGGCCTATGAGCATTTTGGATTGAAGGAATCAACTAAAAATAAAAATATAAGGTAAATTTACAAATGACACAAAGGTTTCAACTCCCTATTCGTGTATATGTCGAAGATACAGATATTGGAGGTATCGTTTATTATGCTAATTATCTTAAATATATTGAGCGTGCTAGAACAGAGCTTATAAGAACCCTTGGTTTTGACAAACCGGCATTATTTGGAAATCTACAATTTGTGGTTCACTCCGTAAATATTAAATACCTCCAGTCAGCAGTTTTAGACGATGAGATTATAGCAACTGCAGAACTTATAAATGTTTCTAAAACATCTTTTACAGTTTCTCAAACCATATTAAGAGAAAATGACCTTTTGGTGGATGCTCGAGTAAAAATTGTGTGTATAAGACACGATAAAAAATCACCATGCGCTATACCGTCAGATATGCTAAAAAAGCTTCAACTTGCATCAGTAAGCATAGAGGAAACTAACTAATGACAGAGCAGTTATCTTTATGGAGCTTAGTTGTTAACGCCTCTTTTTTGGTTCAATTTGTTATGTTACTTCTTTTTTTTGCTTCAGTTGTTTCTTGGGTAATGATTATTCAAAGGGGGCTCTATCTTCGAGAAGCTCAATATAACTTGCGTCAATTTGAAGATGACTTTTGGTCAGGTGTTGATTTAAATCTGTTATATGAAGATATAAAAGTCTCAGACGTTGGCAAGGGGCTCCCGGGTGTATTTAGGGCAGGATTTAGAGAGTTCAGTAAACTTTCAAAACAGGCTGGTATGGATCCAGATGCAGTAATGGAAGGCACCGAGAGATCTATGAAAGTAGCTTTATCTCATGAGGAAGAAGCGCTCAATCAGAATCTACCGTTTCTTGCAAGTGTTGCATCTGTTAGTCCCTACATTGGATTATTTGGAACAGTCTGGGGTATTATGAATTCATTTCGTGGACTAGCAAATGTACAACAAGCTACATTAGCGGTTGTAGCACCAGGTATATCTGAGGCGCTGATTGCAACCGCAATGGGTTTATTTGCAGCTATACCAGCAGTATTGGCTTACAACAGATATTCTGCAACAGCCGACATAATATATAATAGCTATGAAACATTTGCTGAAGAGTTATCGGCTATTTTGCATCGAAGGATTCACAGTAAGTGATAACAAAAACTACGAAAAAAAAACGTCGATTAGTTGCTGAAATCAATGTTGTTCCATATATAGATGTGATGCTAGTTTTGCTTATAGTTTTTATGGTGACTGCGCCATTATTAATGCAAGGTGTTAAGGTAGATTTACCAAGCGCGCCATCAGCCCCGTTAGAAAAAAATAGTAAAGACCCATTAATAGTTTCAATTAAGTCTGATGGAGCACTTTATATAGATTTAGGGAATGGAAAAAATAAGAAAGAACCCCTTCAGTCAATAATAGTGAAAGTAAAAAAGGTATTAAAACAGCAACCGAAAACTCCTATTCTGGTTTGGGGGGACGCTAAGGTAAACTATGGATCAGTTGTTGAATTAATGAGCAGTTTACAAAATGCAGGGGCGCCATCTGTAGGCCTCGTAACTGAACCACCAAGAAAAAATTGAATATCTTATTATTTGGTAAATTTCCTCCACTTTTTTTAGCTATTTTTATCAGTTTAGCTTTACACATAATGCTGGCCTACTTTATTTTCAACAATTGGGAAGTAGAAAAAAAAATACAAAAAGTGACATCACCAAAGTATTTACAAGCTAAACTGGTTAACCTAGAAGAAAAAATTCAAAAAAAAATACAAACAAAACCAAAACCAAAACCAAAACTAAAACCAAAATCCAAAGCAAAAAGAATTCGCGAAGAAAAGAAGAAAAAAGAGATAACTGATATACAAAAAATAAAAAATTTTCAAAAAAATAAACAACCCGAACTGGAAGATGGTAATAAAAAAATAATATCCAGTTATTCTGCGTATATAACTGAGAGAATTGAGGCAAACTGGAATAGACCACCAAGTGCCAGAAGAGAAATGGAGGTGAAATTATTAATAAAATTAGTTCCAACAGGACAAGTTATAAGTGTGCAGCTCATAGAAACGAGCGGTAATGAGGCCTTTGATAGATCAGCGGTACAAGCTGTCTATAAGGTTGGCCATTTTGATAGATTGAGAGAATTAGATATACAGAATTTCGAAAAAACTTTTAGGCAGTTCCAGTTAGTTTTTAAACCAGATGATTTGAGGTTATAGCTCCAGTGAAAAAGAATAAACTTCTTTCTATGTTACTCCTTTTCATTTCATTAACGATAGAAGCTGATTTGTCTATAAATATAACAAAAGGAGTCGATAACCCAACTAAAATAGCGATTACCCCCCTGACTTTTAATGGAGGACAAGCATCCTCAGACATGAGCGAAATTATTGAGGATGATCTGGGTAGAAGTGGCCTATTTGATACTATCCCTCGAAAAAATATGTTGTCATTTCCTAGCTCAATAAAGGATGTATATTATCGTGATTGGAGGCTCCTAGGTGCAGAATACTTAGTTATCGGAGATTTATCATTAAAAGCGAATATTTATGAGGTTACTTTTAGTTTAATTGAAGTACATAGTTCACGATTAGTTTTTACAAAGGTTGCAAAAGGATCGAAAAGTCAGTTACGCGATCTGTCTCACCATATTAGTGACGAGATTTATTTAGCCATAACTGGAATTCCTGGTGCGTTTTCTACTAAGGTGGCTTACGTAACATCTTTAAAATCAAATTTAAACACTACATATAAGCTAATGGTTGCAGATGCTGATGGTGAAAGAGAAAAATTAATATTGAAATCTAATTATCCCATAATGTCTCCGTCCTGGTCGCCTGATGCGAAGGAGTTGGTTTATGTATCCTTCGAAACAGGTCGTCCAGCAGTATTTCGACAAAATCTGGCTAACGCTGAAAGAAAACAATTAACGAATTTTAAGGGGTTAAATGGTGCCCCATCTTGGTCTCCAGATGGAAAAAAACTAGCACTAGTTTTATCTAAAGATGGTAATCCTGAGATTTATACCTATGATTTAAAAAAACTAAAATTTACTCGGCACACAAATCATTTTGCGATTGATACCGAGCCTACTTGGGCTCCAGATAGTAAGTCTTTAGTTTTTACTTCAGATAGGGGCGGTTCACCTCAAATCTATAAACTATTTCTTAAAAATGGGAATGTTGATCGCCTGACTTTCCGGGGGTCTTACAACGCCCGACCAAGACTTGCTGCAAACGGCAGAACTTTAGTCATGGTTCACAGGAGTGATAATCAATTTCATATTGCCACACAAGATTTAGTCAACGGCGACCTAAGAATTTTGACCAATACAAGTTTGGATGAGTCGCCGACAGTTTCGCCAAATAGTGCTATGCTACTTTACGCTACAAAAATAAATAATAGAGGAGTTTTAGCAGCAGTCTCGCTTGATGCAGGGGTGAAGTTTTTTCTTCCAAGTAAACGAGGTGATGTGCGTGAGCCTGCTTGGTCCCCAAAATAAAATAGAACCAAAATCAATATATGCCGTCTAATAGAACAAATCACAAATAATAAGGGAATATAAAAATGAATAGAATTTATAAATATGGACTAGTTGTTGCAGTTTTATCTGTATTTTTGGGGGGTTGTTCTACGACAAAAACTAATGATATAGCAACAATGTCTAGTAACAACATAGCTACTGGGTCAATAAATAATAGATCAATTCAAGGTTCCTCTTTAAAAATCGACAGCAAAGTACCTCGAGTGTTTTATTTTGAGTTTGATAAGGTCATGCTCAGTGCTAAAGCACGAGCCTCTTTACGTCTGCATGCTGAAAGTCTTCGTTTAAATCCAACCAAAATTCGTTTACTTGGACATGCTGATGAACGTGGCAGCCGTGAATATAATATGGCTTTAGGAGAAAATAGAGGAAATGTTGTTCGAGAGTTTTTAATTCAAGAGGGTGTAAATGGATCTTTAATTGAGGTTATTAGTTATGGTGAAGAGAAAGCCGCCCTTTCTGGAAGTAACGAGAAATCATGGGCTATGAACAGAAGAGTGGAATTAAAATAATATAAGTAACCGTATTCAAATACATGAAAACAAAAATTTTTTTAGAATGTCCTTCGATTAAGACTAGATTTATAGGATTATATGTATATCTTTTCTCTAGTCTGGTTATTGCTGCCGCACCAGTTGAAAATATTAATAGCGGTTTAAATAGTAAAAGCCAATTAATCCATAAGTTTAAGTCCAAGGACATAAATAATGATCCACATTATCAAGGTCAATTACTCAAAGAGGAGGTGAAAGCTCTAAGGGGCTTAGTTGAGGAGATCAGAAACGATATCAATCAACTCACCAAACAACAGAGAGATAATTACTTAGATTTAGACTATAGATTATCGAACCAGACTAAAAATATAAGAAAAAAATCAGGGAAAAATGAAAATAAAGATTCTAGTATTCTAATTGCCCCAAAAGCTGATAAAAACGAGATATCATTGGGTTCTCAAAAAAAAGAAAAAGAAAATTATGATAAGGCATATGCTACTTTAAAGGAAGGAAATATAAATTTAGCTATATCTAATCTCAAATCTCACATTTCTAAATATCCAGGTGGCTCATTTGTCCCTAACGCCTACTATTGGCTGGGAGAGATTTACTTACTTCAAAGTCAATTAAATTTAGCTCATGAGGTATTTCTAAAAGTGCACCTTGATTATCCAAGTCATAGAAAATATTTAGACTCGACATTCAAATTGGGACAAGTTTATTATATGCAGGGAGAGAAAGTTAAAGCAAAAAAGATCATGGATAGTATCACAGTAGGAGGAGGTAATACTGCGAAATTGGCCCGAAAATTTGTATCTGAAAACTTTAGTGCCAGCAAATAACCAGGGAAACTAAAGAGCATTAGTTTCAAGACAAGACAGTCGAATTAACACTTGATTTTTCATTGTTCATGAGTAAGATAAGCTTCTCTTCAAGCGGGTCGTTAGCTCAGTTGGTAGAGCAGTTCCCTTTTAAGGAATTGGTCGTTGGTTCGAACCCAACACGACCCACCAAATTTTAATTTCGAATATTTTTTTTCTTTCCACATCTCAGATGTATGCTAAAATTATATTAGTGGTCGCCATATAAAATTGTTTATGAATACAACTTTTAAACTTCATAAAAGAAAAGAAAGTTTCAATCCTAGACTTAAAACTGATCAGGTCGTAGAGTCTAATATTAGATCTATCCAAAAACATCGAAGTTACAGTGCTCGAGAAATAAATTCATATAAGAAAAAAATTAAACAATTGTTGAAAGATAGAAATGCGACCATAGTTGCTCACTACTATACGGATCCAATGATTCAGTCCTTGGCTGAAGAAACTGGAGGAATTGTATCTGATTCGCTTGAAATGGCTCGATTTGGTAATTCACATCAAGCCTCTGTCCTGGTTGTAGCAGGGGTGAAGTTCATGGGAGAAACAGCAAAAATATTAACTCCAGAAAAAAAAATACTGATGCCTTCACTCGAGGCTACATGTTCGCTTGACATTGGTTGCCCTATAGATGATTTCAGTAAATTTTGTGACCAACACCGAGATAGAACTGTGGTTGTTTATGCAAATACATCCGCTGCTGTAAAGGCTAGAGCAGACTGGGTAGTTACCTCAAGCATAGCTCTGGATGTCGTTGATTATTTGGACAGCTCTGGCCAAAAAATTCTTTGGGCGCCAGATAAATACCTGGGAAGCTATGTTCAGAGAAAAACCGGAGCGGATATGGTCATGTGGAACGGAAGTTGTATCGTGCATGAGGAGTTTAAGTCGCAGGGTGTTTTGGATCTTAAAAATATATATCCTGACGCAGCGGTACTTGTTCATCCAGAGTCACCAGAGGACGTCATAAATATGGCTGATTTTGTGGGATCGACCTCACAGTTAATTGATGCATCCAGCAGACTACCAAATAAAAAAATCATCGTAGCAACTGATTCAGGAATATTTTATAAAATGCAACAAGCATGTCCTGATAAAGAGCTAATAATTGCGCCAACTGCGGGAGAGGGTGCTACGTGTCGTAGTTGTGCAAATTGCCCATGGATGGGATTAAACGATCTAAAATGTTTGATGGACTCACTAGAGTTTAATCAAAACGAGATATTTGTAGAAAGAAACATAAGAAAAAAAGCAATGGGTTCGTTACAAAAAATGTTAGATTTTCGCAACCAGCAACTATAGATTTTTCATTCCTCGCTCAATTTTTTCTAAGTTTTTAATCTTTTGGTCAATGATCAATTTTTTATTATAATCATTAATTAGTAGCTTTCTTGCATACATTAGTTGATCTCTTGCTTTGCTAAAGACACCTATTAAAATGAAATATTCTGCCCTTGCTTCATGAACACCCGGTATATTCCCAGCTAAGCCGCGGATCTCTGCAAGTTGAAACCATACCTCCGGGTTGTTAGGGTGACTATTTTTGAGCATATCAAGTACTTTTTCAGAATCAAAAAAACGATTAGCTTTGAGGTATGTTTCAGCTAAAGACATTCTTAGAGGATAATTTTCAGGATGATATTTTAGAAGCGTTAAAGTTTCTTTAACAGCATTGTCATACTTTGCTTGATGGCGATAAATTTCAATTTCAGCCATTTTATAATGTATTTGATTTGGCGATTTTTTAAGAAGCTTATCGACGAATTCTTTAGCTTTTGTAAAATTTTTCAAGGCTATATGTGATAAAACGATACCATAATTCGCTGCATCTTTATTTTCTCTACCATCTCTCAATATACTCTTAAAATGGTTAAGGGATAGATTAGGATCCTTATTATTTGAAATAACTGCCCTAGCTTTCATTAGATGAAACTCAAAGTTATCACTATATTCTTTCATTTTAAGCCGATTCGCTCTATTTTTAGCATCTGCAACTCTTTCTTGAGTTTGAGGATGAGTCCTTAGCCACTCAGGTATCTTATAACTTGCATGTCTAGTGATTTTTAGCATTGACTCAAACATGTCAGACATAGCATTAGGGTTCATTCCTGAAGCAATCATAGTTTGGAGAGCCAGTCGATCTGCCTCCCGTTCATTTTGTCTACTATATCCAAGAGCCGAATGGATACCCATAGTTTGTGTTGCACTTAACCCAGCCATAGCAGCATCACTTCCAGCAGTTGCTGCCAAGACAAGGCTGGTAAGCAACCCTGCCATGCTAACGACCTTGTTTTTTTTCTGTTCATTTAAGCGGCGCGCGAAATGTCTTTGACTTAAGTGTGCGATTTCATGAGCAATCACAGATGCAATTTCATCTTCTGTTTTTGCAAAAGTGAATAGTCCTGTATGTATTCCAATTACTCCCCCAGGAACTGCAAAGGCATTTAGTGTTGGATTATTTACAACTATCAATTCGATTCGACGATCCTCCAGGCGGCTTTTCGAGGCGAGTTTAAAGATAAGTTGCTCTAAGTAATTTCTTATAAGGGGATCATAGTTTTCATTAACCCTTCCTCTGTAAGCCTTAAGCCAAGCTTGACCCAGCTCATATTCCTTTTGAACAGAAATAGTTCCAGATGATGCATCACCAAGCAAAGGTAACTTAATGTCAGCACTCATAGCTGGCTTAAATATAAGTATCAAGCCTAAAAAAATTAAAAATGAGCATCTTGATCGTTTGATAAGAGTTAACAACTTATTTATTCCAATTAGCATTAACAGATGTTTCATTTGTATTATTTTTTGATTATAAAGTTAAAATTATAATAATAGATACATTTTAAAGTTTATACGACAAAGGTGTAGAATATTGAATTAATACTATTTTACTTGATTGACGATCTCGTAACCTAATGGGACTATTGTTTATCAGAAAATGGAGGGCTATATGCTAAAAGTATTAAATACTTGGATTAACAGATATTTAGGGGAGGAGGAATCAGTTTTATTAGCTGTGTTGCTGATATTTTCATTAATTATACTGATAACGCTTGGTCAAATAATAGCTCCTTTTATTGCAGCACTTGTTTTTGCCTTCCTTTTACAGGGTGGAGTCAATCGGTTGATGGTATTGGGTGTTCCACGAATGGTAGCGGTATCATCTATTTTCTTAGTCTTTATTAGTATTCTCACAGCAATTTTAATTGTTCTTTTACCGTTAATAGGTCGACAGGCAATAAACTTAGTTGAAAAAGTTCCTAGTATGTTAGATCACTCTCAAGGCTTACTTTTTTTATTATCTGAAAAATTTCCTAAAATCTTCTCCGAAAATCAAACTAGTCAGTTGCTGACTGAGGCATCCAGAGAGCTTGGCGGTATTGCACAAAATCTGGTTAGCTTCTCCTTTGACACTTTTCCTAGTTTATTAGCCCTTGTCTTGTATGTGATATTAGTACCTTTATTAGTTTTTTTTATGCTGAAGGATAAGGAAAAACTTTTAAATTTTTTATCTGGTCTTTTTCCGCATAAGCGTCCCATGATGAGAAAAATTTGGAAGGAAATGAATAGTCAAATGGCGAATTATGTTCGTGGAAAGGCTATTGAAATAGTAATTGTTGGCTCTGTAAGTTATGCGATATTTTTATTCTTTGGACTTAATTATGCAGCACTCCTTGCTTTATTGGTGGGTTTATCTGTGATTATACCGTATATTGGAGCACTGCTTGTATCAATACCAGTCGTGATAGTAGCCTATTTTCAATGGGGATGGGAGGGAGATTTCTTCTTCTTGCTAGGATCTTATGCAATTATACAGGCATTGGATGGCAATGTTTTAGTGCCTTTACTATTTTCAGAAGCTGTTAACCTGCATCCAGTATCAATTATACTTGCTGTAATTTTATTCGGAGGGATATGGGGATTCTGGGGCGTTTTCTTCGCAATACCCTTGGCAACATTAGTTAAAGCTCTCTACAGCGCATGGCCAAACCCAGGTTCGTCTATCGAGACCTAAATTGATTATTAATTAAATGTGAATTTTGATGAATATGAAATATATACTATATTTTTTTTGTTTAATATTAATTTCTGTCCAGAATGTGGCATCAGAAATAACGCATGGTTTTGACTCTTCAGTTGAGACAACAAATTCTATTCAAATCAAAATTGAAAAAAGCCAACCAGATACTTCTAAATATCGCTATATAATGCTTCCAAACAAAATGAAGGTATTATTAATTTCAGATGTGAAAGCTGATAAAGCAGCAGTATCTCTCGACGTTTTCGCCGGGAGCTCACATGATCCAGTAACTCGTCAAGGTTTAGCCCATTTCCTAGAGCATATGCTTTTCTTAGGAACAGATAAGTACCCTGAACCAAATGAGTATCAATCTTTTATAAGCAAGAACGGTGGAAGTCATAATGCTTATACCTCCTTTGAGCATACGAATTATTTTTTTGATATTAATCCAAAAAGTATTGAGCCAGCATTAGATCGATTTTCAAGATTCTTTATTGCCCCTTTATTTAATTCCGAGTACGTTAATCGTGAAATGAATGTTGTTCATTCAGAATATATGGCTCGTATAAAAAACGATTATCGACGGCAGAGAGACGCTCTATCTGAAATTGTTAACCCTAGCCATCCAGTATCAAAATTTAGTGTTGGAAACTTGGACATCTTGTCTAATGAAAGAATTGGTAATGTAAAAGCTGACCTTCTAAAGTTTCATGATGAACATTACTCTGCGAATAAGATGGCTTTAGTAGTTCTTGCCCCAAACAGTCTTGACGAGCTGGAATCAATTGTTACAGCAAAATTTAATGAGGTAAAAAACTCAAACAGATCAATATCTGAACATAAAGAACCATTATTTACCAAAGGAAGGCTACCGTTACTTCTCAGCATCAAGCCGGTTCAAGAGAATCATCAATTAACTGTAACTTTCCCTTTACCTTCCATGAAGGATTACTATCGAGAAAAACCTCTAAACTATATTTCTAGTTTAATTGGAGACGAAGGTGAAGGGAGTCTCTTGTCTTTTCTAAAAGATAAAGGATGGGCAGAGGCCCTTATGGCTGGTGAGGGCCTCTCTGATCAAAGCGGAAGTTCTTTTAATGTAACTATTAGGCTGACACCTGCTGGGATTTCACAATGGGAAAAGATAGTTGATTTGGTATTTCAAAAAATCGAACTTATCTCGAAAAATGGGATAGAGAAATGGCGCTGGATAGAACAAAAAAATCTAGCCGATATAGCATTTCGTTTTAAAGAAACCGTTAGTCCTAGTGCCCGAGTTATGCAGCTCTCTTCACAGCTCCATGATTATCCTTCTCATCTAGTTATCAGGGGCCCATATTTATACGACCGATTTAATCCAGAGCTTATTTACAAGTTACTTGATTTTTTGAAACCAAACAACTCTTTAGTCACTCTTGTATCACCGGAGATTAAGGCCAATAAGGTATCTAAATTATATAAGACTCCGTATAAATTAAAAAAGATCAAAACTCTAAAGAGATTTAGATCAGAAGCGGACCTAAAATTACCGCTTCCTAACAAATTTATTCCTGACAGTTTTGAAATAAAATCTAAGCTCAAAGAACTAACTGTCGATACCCCAAAATTATTAGTTGATAATGAAAATTTCCGTCTGTGGCATCATCTGGATTCGTTATATCAGGTACCAAAAGCTCAATTTTATGCATCTTTTAGAATTCCATCGTTAAAAGATGCAAATGATGCCTCTATGCTTGATTTATATCTGCGCATCGTAAATGAAAAACTTAAAGAATCTAATTATGCGGCAACACTTGCTGGGTTAAATTATGGCTTATTTAGAAAGGCGGACAAAGTAATTATTTTTATAAGTGGATTTGATAGCAAATTGGCTTTTTTAGCAAAAGAGATCACCGCTGAATTTTTTTCTCCACTATTTAATCAAAGGGATAAAACCGTCCCCGAAAACAATATCAACTTGGAAGATGAATTATTTTATAGGCTTAGATCAGAGTTAACTAGAGAGTGGCAAAACATAAAAAAAGATTCACCTTATAAGCAAGTTGCTAGTGAGGTATCTTACAAAATCGACACGAGAAGCTGGAGTCCTCAAGAACTTGCTGAGGCGATATCAAGTTTCGATAAAAATGAGTTTAATGGTTTAATAAGAACTTTATTTTCTGATTTAACCGCAGATTTTCTAATAGCAGGAAATATTAATGCTTCAGAGGCTAAATCCATTGTTAAGCCAATGATGAGCCTTTTTAATGACAAACCTCTTGAGGTTGGGCGTCAGATATATAAAGTTACTGCAGGTGAAATGCTTAATTCATCATTAGAGATCAACCATAATGATTTGGCTATTTTGAGATATTATCAAGGACGTAATGATACAGCTTTAGAAGAGGCATCAATAATTCTGCTGAGACAGCTAATATCCTCAGATTTTTTTCATGAACTACGAACTGAAAAACAATTGGGATATATAGTGGCTACCGTTAATCAAAAAGTAGATAGAGTACCTGGCATTGGGTTGTTGGTTCAGTCACCAGATGCTTCACTTGTCCGTTTGGGTGAAGAAATAGATAATTTTTTATTAAATTTTTTAGATAAGCTCAAAGCTATGACTAAAGAAGATTTCGATAAACAAAGGAAAGCAGTATTATTTAAATTACAGGAAAAACCTAAAAATTTATCTGAACATTTATCTCGATATTGGGAGAGTATTATTACTTTAAACTATAGTTTTGATAGGAGAGAAAAGCTGATAGCTGCTATACAAAAAATTTCACATCAAGATATTTTGGATATTTTCTATCCTTTAATGATTAAATCTGGTTACTCGTTTCAAATAGATAGCGGCAATATTTTTTCATTTGATAAAAAACAATTTGAGGAGAATAGGGAAATTTTCACTTTTTCTACAGAAGACCGCTAAAAGAGTTCCTTATATTTTACTTTTTTTGGACGTTTTTCTTGGTTTTTTTCTTTCTATAAACTGACTATTTTTAATATCTTTTACAAGAATACTAAGTTTCATTGGACGTTGTTTGACTCTTACTTTGTGCTTAAGGTGCTGGAATATATCGTTCGGCATTCCCTCTGGGAGATCTACTGTACTATAGTTATCAAAAAGCGCTATTCGTCCAATATTCTTACCATCTATCCCTGACTCACTTGCAATAGCTCCAACGATATCTTTTGGCATAACTCCATCATTTTTTCCTGCCTCCATTCTATACGTGACCATATTAAGGGAGTCTTCTTGATTATTTTTTTTTGAAGAGTTAGATTTTCTTCTATGACTGCTAGAGTTGGATTTAGCCATCTTTCCATCTGATTTTCTCTCATAAAATTTGGTATCCATCGTTTCCATGTTAGGAAAAAGAGGTCGATCTTGTTGAACTTGCGAGGCTAATCCAGCAGCTACATCAGATATTGATAGACTATTATTTTCACACAACTTATGAAGAAGCTCCTTAAACTGGTCGAGGTTATCTACTTCGATGCTTTGTAATATTTTATCTTTAAATTGCTGAATACGTTGCCCACTTACTTGATCGCCAGTTGGAAGGTTCATCATAGTAATTCTTTGTTTTGTTGATTTTTCAATTGAATGTAATAGACGGCTTTCTTTTGGGGCAACGAATAAAATTGCTTTACCATCTCTGCCAGCTCTACCAGTGCGACCAATTCTATGAACGTAAGCTTCGTTATCATAGGGGATGTCGTAGTTTATAACGTGACTTATCCGCTCTACATCAAGTCCCCTAGCAGCAACATCAGTTGCAACCACAATATCAATCTGACCTTTTTTTAATTTATTGACAGTTCGCTCTCGGATAGTCTGACTTAGATCACCATTGAGAGCAGAAGCAGAGAAACCCCTGGCTTCAAGTTTTTCAGTAACTTCTGTTGTAGCAGATTTTGTTCGAACAAATATTAACATTCCATCAAATTTTTCAACTTCCAATATCCTTGTTAACGCTTCCATTTTCTGATGACCTTTAACAATCAGGTAAAATTGGGTTATTCGTTCAACAGTTTTTGTTTTTGAGGCTATGCTTACTTCTTTAGCATTCCCAAGATATTTTTTTATAACCCTACGGATAGCTGGGGGCATGGTTGCCGAAAATAATGCTCTTTGGCACTCAGAAGGTGTTTGCGCAAGAATAGTTTCTACATCATCAATAAAACCCATTCGTAGCATTTCATCAGCTTCGTCCAAGACTAGAGCATTAAGCTCATTTAAAATTAAGCTTTTTCGCCTGATATGATCAAGAATTCTCCCAGGCGTCCCTACAATAACTTGCGCGCCTCTGCGTAATCCTCTTAACTGCGTGCTGATATCTTGACCACCATATATTGGTAAAACATGAAATTTATTAATATTTCTAGCATAAGTTTGAAATGCCTCTGCAACCTGAATAGCTAGCTCTCGAGTCGGAGTAAGGACTAATATTTGCGGTTTTTTTTTATTTTTTTCGAGACGACTAAGCAAGGGCATTGCAAAAGCACCTGTCTTGCCGGTACCTGTTTGGGCTACACCAAGCAGGTTTTCCCCATCCAGTAAAATAGGAATACTCTGCAATTGAATAGGGGAGGGCTGCTCATAACCCAACTGCTTTACAGCTTTAAGTATTGATTCATTAATTCCCAATGATTCGAAATTGGAGGGCAACATAAGCAACGTCCAAGTTGACAAGATTCTCAGTCAAAAAGACTGAAATCAACGAAAACGCAAGTATACGCTCATGGTTTGTTTGTAGAAAGAGTTTTCGGTTGATCGTCTCATACAGTATGTCAAAATAAACAAAGTAAATTTCATATGGAACGCATAACTTCGAAATTTGCTCTCTAGTCTAAGGCTCCATGAAATTTTTTTGAAAATTAACCACTATCCCTACCATGGAAAACCGTTATGTTAATAGTTGCATTTTTGAGCGCCATAAGTAATCCCAGAACAATGAAAGCCCCAGAAGGTAATGCAAATAGAAGAAAACTATAGTTTTCGCTAAAGACAGATACGTCCCAATTAGCTGCTATTGATCCAAACAGTAAATCCATGTTTGAAAAAATTTTACCAGTACTAAGGATTTCTCTTATTAGGCCTAAGGTGACAAGAATAACAGAAAATCCTATACCAGACTTAATACCATCTAGAGCGGACCCAGTAATATTAGTTTTGCATGCAAAAATCTCTGCTCTATGCAAAATTAAACCATTAGCAACTATCAATGGAACAAAAATACCCAATAAAATATATAGCTCATATATGAAGGCCTGCATTAATAGTTCGACACAAGTTGTAAATGCAGCAATAATTATTATTAATGACGGGATTTTTACAATACCCTTAACTTGTTTTTTTATTAATGAAACAGTTATGTTTGTGAAGAAAATAACAAGTGTTGTAGCCAAACTGAGTCCAAGGGATTTTACTGTGCTATCAGATATCGCTATTAATGGGCATAGCCCAAGAAACTGAACAAGGCCTTGATTTTTTAGCCATACTCCATTGCTAAATATGTCTTTAAAAGAAAAATTAACCATTAGTTAGTGCTCTCATACATCATATTCTTCTTATGTTTAATAGAGGTGTTGGCTTCTTTCACAATCCTTGATTTGTCTATTTTGTAGTACTTTAGTACGCTATGGACTTGGTGGATAACAGCTCTTGGTGTAATTGTTGCCCCAGTAAATTGGTCAAAATGACCACCATCCTTCTTAACTTTCCAAAACTGAGATTTAAGATTTTTTAGAGATTTATCGTTGAAATTAAGAATCCAGTCACTTTTACCTAAATCTAATTTATCTCCAAGACCTGGAGTTTCGTTATGCGATACTACTCTCACAGAAACTATACTACCATCTAGGTTTATGCCAACAAGGATCCTAATCTTCCCGTTGTAGCCATCATGGGCAACCGAGGGAATTATTACACTTATCAATTGCCCATTAACTTTAATTAAGTTTAAATCCCCGCTCTCAATACCTAACATAGAAAAATATTTCTTAGGGATCTTAAGGACATCATTAAGGACATCTTTACCATAATTTTTTACAGGCATTACTTGTAATAGGTACCTTTTATCATAGTTACTTTTGGAGTCAGAGATATATCCTCTAGTTTCTTCATACGTTATGATTATTAGGAATCCTGATATTAAGGCGATGACACCCAGAACAAAGCTATTCTTCCATATAGAATAATTAAACATTATCTAAATCTCTTTTTTATTTTAGCGATCTATTTGTTTAGTGCACTTATCAATTAATGGCGCAAAGAAATTCATTACAAGAACTGCAAAAGCAATTGCATCCGGATAGCTCCCAGTGCTTCTGATGACGAAAATCAAAATACCGATCGCTACCCCGTATAAAACTTTACCTCTATTATTTATTGGAGAGGTAACTGGGTCTGAAGCTATAAAGAAAGCTCCAAGCATAGTTGCTCCACTTAACAAATGAAAGATTGGAGACCCTAAGCTTAATGAACTACCACCATCATAAAAAATTGATGGAAATATAATTAATGCGATCAATACCCCAAAGGGAATATGCCAGGTATATATTTTTCGATAGAGTAAAAAGCAACCACCAAGAAAAAAACATATATTTATCCACTCCCATGCATAACCTGCCCAAACTCCCTGGATAAAGTAAATATTTTGACTATATAGCTGGCCTATTAAAAGACTCGAATTTTGTCTAAAAATATCTAGTGGCGTCGCTGCTGTGTAGGCATCTACTTGATTTAGTGTATTTGCAATTAGATCACCTGTGGTTTCTATGTTAATTGAAGGAAATACTATTTTCATGGATTCCCATAAAGTAGGTAGTCCGGAAATTGAATCATTCATATTTATGGGGGCTGGCCATGTAGACATTTGTATTGGGAATGATACAAGCAGCACCGCGTATCCAATCATCGCTGGATTAAATGGGTGATAACCTCGATTCCCATAAAGGTTTTTGGCAATAACTGTACTAAAAAAAGCCCCAACCACAGGTATCCACCAAACTATTAATGGGGGTAAGGATATTCCTAGCAGCACAGCAGTCAATAATGCGCTGAGATCTTTCAGATGATAAATAACTGGACGTTTCCGAAGCTTCAATATGCAAGCTTCACAAATTATAGCTGTCATTGATGCTATAGCGATATTCAACAAAGACCCATAACCAAAGAATAACGTCAATGCAAATAACCCCGGAGCAATCGCAATTAGTATCAAAAATATAATCGAAGCTTTTTTTTCGTTAGATTTTAGATCTGGCGTGGGTATTGTAGATGAGGCCATATTATATTCTCGTTATACACCAGTTTTATTTTTTTTTTGTGTTTCTTCATTTTTTTCAGAACGATCAGTGGGCTTTGTTTTTCGTGGATTACTGGATTCGATAGCAGCAAGACGTATTCGAGCGTCTTCAACGGCAGCTATAGCTTGCTTATATTTATCATCATTGGATGAAAATTCTAGTTTTTTGAGTTTTTTAAGTTTTTTGTTAGCATTCAATAACTGATCCTTTGATCTCGCCACTTGTCTTAAGAATCTGGCGTAACCTACTTCAGGGGAGGATTTTTTTTCTGCAGCTTGTTTGATAGCTTCCTGAATTATACTTTCAGCTTGAACAAATTTATCATCTTTACTTTCGAAGTTTGAACTAGCTATTTGAAGCAATTTTTTTTGATCTGCCTCATTATTTCTTCGTTCTTTTTGATATTCAAATCGCTTCTTTGCTATGTCTGCACTTTTGATTGATAGAGGTTGATCCCAACTCCAGTCCAATAAGCTTTCCTCTAATGTTAATATGTCTATACAATCAACAGGGCACGGATCAATACATAAATCACAACCTGTACATTCTTTCTCTATAACTGTATGCATCTGTTTAGCTGCTCCAAGGATAGCATCTACTGGACAAGCTTGAATGCACTTAGTGCAACCAATGCATTCATCTTCACGAATGAAAGCCACAGTCTTCCTCTCTTTCGGGATACCATAACTCATGTCAAGATTGACAGCCTCAATGCCCAATAAATTTGCGAGAGAATTAATAGTGGTTTGCCCTCCAGGAGGACACTTATTAATTACATCGCCTTCAACTATTGCTTGAGCATATGGCTTACAGCCGCTGTAGCTACATTGACCACATTGAGTTTGCGGCAAAAGATTATCAATTTGTTCAACAGCTGATATAACTTCAACTTTTAATTTAATAGATGCATAGCTCAAGATAAAGCCAGATATAATACAAAAACTGGTTATAGTTATTAAAGTTAAATAAAAAGTTTGTTGGAAAAAAATATCGTACATATTGTTCCCTATACTATTCCAATAAAACCCATAAAAGCCAGAGATGTTAGCCCAGCTGTTATTAGAAAAATTGAAGTTCCCTTAAAGGGCTGAGGAACATCAGCAGCAGTTATTTTTTCACGCATAGCTGAAAATGATATTAATATTAGGGCAAATCCTATGGATGCACCAAGACTGTAAAGAGTGACCTCTATAAAATTATAATCCCCCGAGTTGGCTCTTATAACCACACCAATTACTGCAGAATTAGTAGAAATCAAAGGTAAAAAATTCCCGACGCTTCGATGCAAAAGAGGCTTATTTTTTTCAATATACATATTAACTAATTGAACTATTACTAGGATTATAAAAATAAAAAAAACGGTTTTTAGGTATTCAATGTGAAGCGGGATAAGTAACCAGTTATCGATCATGAAGCTTGCTATAGTCGATAACATTAAAACAAAAGAGGTTAATCCGGCTACACCCAGCGCTGCCTCCATCTTATTCGATGAATCTATGAAAGGCCCGAGCCCTATACATTGAACCAGAATGATATTATTTACAAATATAGTACTTATTAGAATGACAGCAAATTCTTGCATGCTTTTTTCTCAAGATATTACAAATGATTGCTTTAATAACGGGTTTAAATTACAAGTGCTACCTATTATTTTAGTCGAAAAACTATTCTGCTTTACAATTATTACAATTACATTTTTATCGTTGTCTTAGGTTATTCTTTGTCCAGGTTTAGCACCACTCTCAGGAGAAACTAAATAGACTTCATTATCATCGCCTGAAGCTAAGATCATACCCTCAGATACACCAAAACGCATTTTTCTTGGAGATAGATTTGCAACAACTACTGTTAATTTACCCACAAGATCTTTTGGCTCATAAGAGGATTTTATACCTGATAGTATTTCCCTTATCTCGGTACCTATATCAATAGTGAGTCTTAGTAATTTATCAGCACCCTCAACATAATCAGCTTTAGTGATTAAGCCAACTCTAAGATCAATCTTCATGAAGTCATCAAATTGAATTTCTTTAGCAATATTTCCTTGTATAGAGAGGTCTATTTTTTTATTAGAGTCCATAATTTTTCGTTGCTCTTTATTTTTATTATTTTGAGTTGAAATAAGCCTATTATTTTTTTCGATCATTGCTTTTATTTGTTTTTTTTCTACTCTTTGCATTAAGGGCTTAAACTTATTAATTCTATGATTAATCAGTGGTTCAGATAAACTGTTCCAATTTATCTTGTCATTTAAAAAAGACTCAGTTGCTTTAGCCATTTCCGGAAGTATCGGTTTTAGATATACCATTAAAACTCTAAACGTATTAATTCCTAACGAACAAATATCTATTACTAATTGCTTATTTTTTGGATCTTTGTCCAGAGTCCATGGTTCTTTTTGTGCTATATACGTGTTTGCGATATCGGCTTGAGTCATTATCATTCTAATAGCTTTGCCATATTCACGATTTTCATAGTGCTTAGCAATGATTTCAGGCTTACCAACAACTTTAGACCAAATACTTTCATCTTCTATATTAGAGGAAAGCAATCCATCATTTCCTTTGCTGATAAAATTAGAGCAGCGGCTTGCTATATTTACTATTTTCCCAATTAAATCGCTGTTTACTTTCTGTACAAAGTCATCCAAATTTAAATCTAAATCATCAACTCCTGATGAAATTTTTGATGCAAAATAATAGCGTAAGTATTCAGGATTTAAGTTTTCAAGATAGCTTTTTGCGGTAATGAAAGTACCCCTAGATTTAGACATTTTTTTCCCATTTACTGTCAAGAATCCATGTGCAAAAATTTTAGTGGGAGTCCGGAAATTTGAGCTTTTAAGCATGGCTGGCCAAAATAAAGCATGAAAGTTAATAATATCTTTTCCAATAAAGTGGTAAAGTTCAGTGCTACTATTTTTTTTCCAGAATTCTTCAAATACTAAATCAGAGCGATCACACAGATTTTTAAAGCTAGCCATATAGCCAATTGGCGCATCCAACCAAACATAAAAATATTTATCTGTCGACTCTGGTATTTCAAAACCAAAATATGGGGCATCTCTACTTATATCCCACTCAATCAAGCCTGCATCTAACCACTCGTTTAATTTGTTTGATATTTCGCTTTGGAGATGACCATTTTTAGTCCATTCTTTTAGAAAATCTGAAAAAACAGGTAACTTAAAAAAATAGTGCATGGATTCTTTAGCTACAGGCGGGACACCGGTAATAGTTGAGATTGGATTAATTAAGTCTAATGAAGCGTAAGTAGCACCACATACTTCACAGTTATCTCCATACTGTTCCTCCGCTTTACATTTTGGACAGGTACCTTTTATGTATCGGTCAGACAGAAAAAGATTTTTTTCTGGATCGTATGCTTGTGTGATATTCCGAATGGCTATATGACCGTTATCATTCAATCGTTTATATATTAATGTTGAGAGCTCTTTGTTTTCTTTAGAATGAGTAGTGTGATAGTTATCAAATTCAATTAAAAATCCCTCGAAGTCTCTTTTATGTTCAGTATGCACTTCATTTATTAAATCTTCCGCTGAAATACCGAGCTCTTCAGCTTTGAGCATTATTGCGGTACCATGCGCATCATCAGCGCAAACATAATAGCATTCATGACCACGAATGTTTTGGAATCGCTTCCAAATATCAGTTTGAATATATTCAACCAAATGACCAAGATGAATTGACCCATTAGCGTATGGAAGTGCACTAGTGACTAAGATTTTTCGGCACTGATTTATTTTATCTATCATTATATTGAGCCGTTATTATTTTACTTTTTGATATGACTGAGATTTTATCGAACTCTTTAAATAATGCATACTTGCTATTCGCAGTAAGTTATATTAATAAAGTGGTAAACTATATAGGTTTTTCTTTTAATTTTCACCAGTTTTACTTGGAGCAATAACGATTATGGAAGTTAGTCAAGCGGGCCTTTCAGCAGTCAAGCATGTTATTGCTATTGCATCCGGTAAAGGTGGAGTTGGTAAGTCGACCACAGCAGTAAATTTAGCTCTTGCACTGGCATTTAACGGTAACAGAGTTGGTATTGTTGATGCAGATATATATGGTCCGAGTATACCAACTATGCTGGGAGCCACATTGGATCAAAGACCAAAAATTGTTGATAAAAAATTTTTTCAACCAATCGAAAGATTAGGCTTATATTCTATGTCGATTGGCTATTTGATGACTAAAAAAACTCCAGTTGTATGGAGAGGACCCATGGCAAGTGGAGCACTAATTCAGATGCTTACGCAAACAGTTTGGGGTGAATTAGATTTTTTAGTAGTCGATATGCCGCCTGGTACTGGCGATATTCAGCTGACTTTAGCTCAAAAATCACAATTATCTGGTTCGATTATCATCACTACACCTCAAGAAATAGCTCTCTTGGATGCACGTAGAGCGATTGAAATGTTCAAAAAGGTAAATATTCCTGTGCTCGGTGTCATAGAGAATATGGCAACACATATTTGTACCAAGTGTGGACATCACGAGCATATTTTTGGAAAAAATGGAGCAGAAATGGTTGCGTCTGAGTATAAATCAGAGGTTTTAGGCGCCTTGCCTCTATCCGTCATTATTCGCCAGCATATTGATGAAGGCAAACCTTGTGTATACCTAGACCCTAATAGTCATATAAGTGATATTTTTATAAAGATTGCAATGAAAATAACTAGCATATTAGCTGATACTGAGCCTCTAAGTCCTCCAGAAATTATTGTTGAGTAACTTCTAATCGACAACTTGATCAGCTGAGCCAAAAAGGTATGATTACGAAAATAATTATCAAGAACTGAGAATTAAAGAATATGAGCATTAAATCTGATAAATGGATTGCGCAAATGTCCAAAGAAAAAGGCATGATCGAACCTTTTTTTGGGGAACAAGTACGTCAATCGGATAAAGTTGCAGAAAAAATCATCTCTTATGGCGTCTCAAGTTACGGTTACGATGTGAGATGCGCCAATGAATTTAAGATTTTTACGAATATACATTCTAAAACAGTTGATCCAAAATACTTTGATGAGGATGCATTCATTGATGTACAAGGAGATCATTGTATTATACCGCCTAACTCATTTGCATTAGCACGTACTATAGAATATTTTCGTATACCAAGAAATGTACTTACAGTATGTTTAGGGAAGTCAACTTATGCACGCTGTGGCATTATCGTAAATGTAACACCTCTTGAGCCAGAGTGGGAGGGCCATGTAACCCTAGAATTCTCAAATACTACTAGCTTACCCGCAAAGATTTATGCAAACGAAGGTGTAGCCCAAATGTTATTTTTTGAGTCTGATGAGATATGCGAGGTTTCTTACGCCGACCGAGGAGGAAAATACCAAGGCCAGACCGGGGTTACTTTGCCGAAAGCATGATCTTAATGGTAACTTTCTAAATCGAAGATAAATCTATAGAATTAAATCACTTCACAAGATTAACGCCATTTAGGCTGCCTTCTTTTAATGTCATAACATAATTGTCACCTTTAGTTTCTTTCTGCTCAAATTTTACTAATAAGAAATTCCAATGAGGCGCGAACCATAGAAATGTCTCTCTAGGACTGTTTTGTCTTGTTCTTTTGAGTTTTAGTGCATTAATACTTCCTAGTTCTATTTCGATTAACTCTTCCCCTAAAATTTCATAATTAAATATCTTCACCTTCCCTTTCCTTATTACAGGATAGCTCAGTAGTCTAACCCTATTGATTAGATCGCTTTGAAGTTCTATCTGCGCAGTTAAGTTATTTAGATGAGCATCTTCTCTTAGAATTTGGCGTTTTTTCTTTTTATTATCATATCTTACTAGGCCTGCAGATTGATCATAAGTTAAAAATTCTTCTTTTTTTATACCCAGCATACTTTTTGTGAAGTTATATTCAATTTCCGATATACTCCCATCTCGATTGATCTTAAATACGGACTTTTCATTTATACTACCGAGCATATTTTTTGCCTTCGCCTCTTGGGTATAGATATCAAGATGTTTATTTAATACGCGCGTAGCTTCAAAATTTATTCCATTATAAGAGCTTATATATTTCAGAGTTCGCTCTTGAAGAGCCAGTGGGCTAATTTTTTTTATCATTTCAGCTTGAATAGAGGCCGAAAAAAATAAAAAAAAAGCGATATAGCTAAAAATTTTTACTAATTTATAATTATAAAATTTCATTGTATTAACTAGACTTAAATTGTAATTAAAAATTTTTTTTACCAAAAAAACATCAACTTGAACATATAGGTTATTCTACTTATCTATCATGGCGTCATTAAATATCAGACCAGTTTTAGGCAATATAACCGAATCAAGCTTTGCTATTTCATCAACCAGAGATAGTCGACCCTCACAAAACCACCTCACTGCTAATGGGTAAATCTGATGTTCTTTAATTAATATACGCTTAGCTAAAACTTCAGGTGTATCATTCTCAAGAATTGGCACCTTCGCTTGGATAATCGGGGCTCCTCCATCAAGCTCACTAGTTACAAAATGAACTGTAGCGCCAGAAATTTTATCGCCAGCATTAATTGCATTTAAATGTGTATTAAGACCTCGATATTTTGGCAGTAGAGATGGATGTATATTGAGTACTTGGCCCTCAAAATGTCTAACAAATTCCGCGGTAAGAATTCGCATAAACCCTGCTAAGATTATTAGATCAGGATTATATTTTTCTAATTTTGATTTAAGCGCATAATCAAAGCTTTTTCTATCTGGATATCCTAGGTTATCAATAACAATATTTTCAATACCTGCATTTTGAGCCCGCTTGATACCCCCAACATCAGCTTTGTTGCTTAATACAAGTACGATCTCAGCTATAAGATCACCGTTCTGTATTGCATTTATGAGTGCTTGAAGGTTACTGCCATTACCTGACAATAATATAGCTAATCTGGGTTTGTACATTATTCTAACTCGTTATATTCCCTTTAGTGTAACCTTTTCCTCATTCTCTTCAGCTTTGATTATTTCGCCAATAACAAATGCCTCTTCATCCAAAGAATTTAATAAATCTAGTGTCAGTTCGGTCATTGAGCTTGGCACACAAACGACCATGCCAACACCACAATTAAAAGTTCGGTACATTTCGCAAGGATCCACATTACCATTTTTTTGCAACCAATCAAAAATGGCTGGCCTATGCCAACTTGTTGTATCAATAACCGCTTTTGTATTTTTCGGGAGAACCCTCGGGATATTTTCTAGTAGACCTCCGCCAGTGATATGTGCGAGTGCATTAATATTTACACCAGGGTTTTTAATAAGAGATAAAATAGATTTTACATAAATTTTAGTGGGTGCTAAAAGCGCCTCCGAAAGCAAAGTTCCGTCGATGGCATCACTATGAATATCCGTCTGGGATACCTCAATAATTTTTCTTATCAATGAATAACCGTTTGAATGTGGCCCATTTGAAGCTAGACCAATTAACATATCGCCTTGTTTTACATTTTGACCATCAATAATCTGAGATCTCTCAACTATGCCCACACAAAATCCCGCAAGATCATAATCTGATGCTGAATACATTCCAGGCATTTCAGCGGTTTCTCCGCCTACCAACGAGCACCCAGCTAGCTTACAGCCTTTTCCAATGCCGCTAACTACTGAAGTTGCAATATCGATATCTAGTTTTGCAGTAGCATAGTAATCAAGAAAAAATAGTGGTTCAGCGCCACAAACAATAAGATCATTGACACACATTGCAACTAGATCAATCCCAATTGTGTCATGAGCGTTTAGATCTATAGCAAGTTTAAGTTTGGTTCCAACACCATCGGTGCCTGATGCGAGAACAGGCTCTTTATATCCGGTCGGCAGACTAAATAATGCACCAAATCCACCAAGACTAGATAAAACTTCGGATCGTTTAGTGTCTTTTGAAACATACTTTATTTGCTCAACTAAAGAGTTGCCTGCGTCTATGTCTACACCAGCGTCTTTGTAGCTCAAAGGGGTGATATTTTCCTCGGACATGGTTTGTGGCCACCTTAAGTAAATTGTGTTGACGATATTATAGCCATACTTTTCGCAAACATGATCTTTAAAATCTATTTTATATTAAAAAAAAAGAACTGACAGTTAGATAATGTTTCTATCTTCACTCAACTGATATAATTATGATATGAATCTTATGTTTTTTCTAAAATTATCTATATATCCGGTTCCAAGGATCACTAAACCCTTGAAGACGAAATTACAGTCAAAATTTCATAAGCAGAGGATGTACGATGTTTAAGCAGTTAGTTTTGAATGTCGGTTTGAATGATGATGCAACTTTTGAAAATTTTTTTTTAATGAAAGATAGCCCTAATGCTACTGCAGTCGCAGTTATTCAAGGCCAGCTTCTTAGGAGTGAACACTCTTTTATTTACCTTTGGGGGGGACAAGGAACTGGTGTCTCACATTTGTTGCAGGCCAGCTGTCATAATGCGTTGACTCAAAAACTATCGGCACAATATATCTCTTTATCTGAGTTTTTAAACTATTCTCCCAAAGAGTTGTTTAGAAATCTTGACTCAGTATCATTAATTTGTCTTGATGATATCCAAGCGATCACCGGAAAACCTCACTGGGAGCAAGAGATTTTTAGTTTCTATAATCTTATTAGGGATTCGCAAAAGTATTTATTGATCGGAGCAAATTGCCCTGCTAGAGAGCTGCCATTAAAACTACTCGACCTTAGATCACGGTTTACATCTGGCTCTATATTCCAGCTCAGCAATATGGATGATATGCATAAATCAAAAATTCTACAGTTTCGGGCTTTCAAGAGGGGTATGAATATTAGCGATGACTTAGCTCAATATATAATTACCAGAGCTCCAAGGGAAATGGGCTCTTTGATGAGCTGTCTTGATATTTTAGAAAAATCTACCATGCAAGAAAAGAGGAGACTTAGCAAACCTTTTGTTAGGGAAATACTGTTTAAAGAGTAAGATATTAAAAATTAAAATCTTTACCCAAAAGTATTTGTATTTGAGATTTATTTGAATGTCTCTAGGCACCTCACCAGCTGCGCACCAGCCAAGATAATTATCCATGCAAGTTAGATCCATATTAAAAAGATAGGAAATATCGCGAACACTCCATAAATACTTGCATAGCTTGAATAAGATATAATTGCTCCAAAGTTATATTTTGCAATTTCAAAAAAAATGGCAGTGAAAAGACTTCCTGAAATCGCACAATTTTTAGCAACAATACTTAAAAAAACGATAAATGGTTTTTATTTCTATGAAATTTACTTTTATCCTCTTAATATTAATAGCTAGCAAGCTAGATCTGATGATAGGTTTCCAAGTAAAATGTATTTATTAACGGTAATTATACAAGGAGTCCCCCAAATAACATGATTAGTATTTATCATAACCCACGTTGTTCCAAATCCAGGCAAGCTTTGGCGCTTTTAGAGTCATCTAATGTCCCTTTAAATATCGTACTTTATCTTGATATTCCTCCTTCATTTGAGGATCTTGAGGGGATATTAAGAAAGCTTGGAATTACTGCCAGAGAGCTCTTAAGAAAAACAGAGAGTGCATATAAGGAAAACCAACTATCGGATCCTTTAAAAACAGAGTCCCAGCTAATAGAGGCAATGGTCTCTTATCCAAAGTTGATAGAGAGACCCATTGTTATAAACGGTAATCAGGCTGTTATAGGGCGACCACCAGAACTTGTATTGGAGATTATTTAATGGCGTATATTACGATTTTGTACTATTCGCAGAGTGGTAACACAAAAAAAATGGCTGAAAAAATAGCAGATGGTGTAGAAATATCTGGCTTAGAGGCCAGAATTAGAACGGTTCCATCTATTTCCGCTGTTTGTGAAAGTGTAGAACCAGATATACCTGAGGATGGTCACTTATATTGCACTCAAGCTGATTTAAGAGATAGCTCAGGTCTTATACTTGGTAGTCCTACTCGTTTTGGAA
>NYXF01000102.1 GCA_002685455.1 Porticoccus sp.
CTCAGAAATATTTTACGATCATGGAGATAAATTAAAAGGAGGTCCTCCGGGGAGTCCTGATGAGGACGGAGATAGATTTATAGAAATATGGAATCTAGTATTTATGCAATACGAAAAGAAACCAGATGGAACCTTGGAGAATTTACCATGCCCCTCTGTCGATACAGGGATGGGACTTGAGAGAATAACTGCAGTGATGCAGGGAGTCCACAATAACTATGAAATAGATATTTTCAAATTTTTATTAAAGTCTGCTGCCAAAGCAACCAATACGAAAGATCTAGAGAATAAGTCGCTTAGAGTTATAGCGGACCATATTCGGTCTTGTAGTTTTTTGATAATAGATGGGGTTTTGCCATCTAATGAGGGCCGCGGCTATGTTTTACGGCGTATCATTCGAAGAGCGATTCGTCATGGAAGTCGACTAGGACAAAAGCAGCCGTTTTTCCATTCTTTAGTGTCAGATCTTTGTTCTATCATGGGTGAGGCATACCCAGAATTGATTAAGGCTAGCAACAGCGTCGAAAAAATTCTATTAAAAGAAGAGCAACAATTTCAAAAAACTCTTGATAAGGGTATATCATTACTGGACTCTTTTTTAGCAAAATTAAATGATTCAGTAATACCAGGGGATATAGTTTTTACACTTTATGATACCTATGGATTTCCTGTTGATTTAGTAAATGATATTGCCAGGGAAAAGGACCTCAGTCTTGACATGTACGGTTATGAAAAATGTATGGAGGCTCAACGTAGTAAAGCAAGATCCGTTGGAAAATTTAACATTGAGCATACTCAAGATTTTGAACTTGAAGGTAAGACCGATTTTACAGGCTTTGGAACTACTAAAGTCAAAGGAAATATAATAGCTATAATATCAAATGGCACCCCAGTTGATAGAATTAGAGAGGGTGATGAGGCTTCAATAGTATTAGATAGTACTCCTTTTTATGCAGAATCTGGAGGTCAAGTTGGAGATCATGGAACATTGATTGCTAATTCCTTTGAGTTTTCGGTAACGGATTGCCAGAAAAAAGGTGAGCATTTCTTGCATATTGGTATTCTCTCCAAGGGGTCTATGTCTCTTGGGCAAAAAGTTGACTCAATCGTCAATATGAATCTTCGATCAGCGATAGCAATTAATCACTCTGCAACCCACTTACTGCACGCAGCCCTCAGAGAAATCTTGGGTGATGATGTTTTACAAAAAGGTTCTTTAGTAGATAGTAATCGCTTGAGATTTGATTTTAGTCACCCTAAAGCTCTTAGTACTTCGCAAAAGAAAACTATAGAAAATGTTGTAAATAGAGAAATTCGCCGAAATACCTCAATAATCACTGAGATATGCGATATAAAGACTGCGAAAGAAAAAGGTGCCATGTCACTCTTCGGAGAGAAGTATGGTGATGAAGTAAGAGTCCTAAAAATGGGTGATGGTTTTTCTATTGAGCTGTGTGGAGGTACGCATGTTGTTCGAACCGGAGATATTGGTATATTAAAAATTATATCTGAATCAGGTGTAGCTGCAGGAGTTCGTCGAATTGAAGCTATAACTGGAGAGGCCGTGTTGACTCATTTTGATAAATTAGAGCAGGATCTTGAGAATATATCGACCTCTCTTAAAACTAGCCCAGAAAATATACTTGAAAAAGTACAATCTTTACTAGTCGAATTAAAGGAATTAGAAAAACAAAATACACGCTTACAATCAAAGATATCCAGTATAGCTGGCTCAGATCTTATTTCACAGGCTAGGAAGATCGAAGATATCAAGGTTTTATCTGTTGTTGTTGAAGGAGTTGACCCAAAAACCCTCAGAGATACAGTAGATCAAGTGAAAAGTAAGCTAACTAAGAGTGTGATTATATTGGCTGTAGCTCAAGGAGATAAAATTGCTTTGGTTTCAGGATTAACTCCAGCAATACCTGAAAACATACATGCAGGTGATCTAATGAGATTCGTGACCAGTCAACTAGATGGAAAGGGTGGTGGTCGTAGAGATATGGCCCAAGGTGGGGGTACAAAAATTGACGCTCTGCCTGGGGCAATGAACTCAGTTTTTGACTGGGTAAAAGAAAAATTAATCGATTGATTTACACACTATTATTTATATTAACTTATATGATTGATATCCCTTAACTTTGGTAGCAATATGTTGTTTAATTGCCCACCATTTTGAGAGTACTCGAATTTGCCTCGACAAATGTTAAGGCAGAATGCAATAGCGTATATATTATAAAATTTGGACTACACATGGGTTTATTTGTACAAAAATTTGGCGGAACATCAGTTGCTACTACTGAAAGAATAGAAGCTGTAGCAGATAAAATTACTGGATTCTGTAAAAGTGGTAATAAAATAGTAGTGGTAGTTTCTGCTATGAGTGGTGAAACTAATCGGTTGATTAAGCTTGCAGACAATATAGATAAAACTTCCAGTTCACGTGAAATGGATGTTCTATTATCAACAGGAGAACAAGTTACAGTTGCACTATTGTGTATGGCACTGCATAAAAGAGGTTGTGATGCTAAATCATACATTGGCTCTCAAATACCTATTCTTACAGATAATGCCTATTCTAAAGCTCGGATATTAGATATAGACTCTAATCGCATAGAGAAAGATTTAGCTGGAGGTAAAGTAATAGTAGTAGCTGGATTTCAAGGAGTTGATAATCATGGAAATATTACGACCCTTGGCAGGGGTGGTTCGGATACAACAGCAGTTGCTTTAGCAGTCGCCCTAGAAGCAGAAGAATGCCAAATCTATACGGATGTTGATGGTGTATACACAACAGATCCCCGTGTAGTTGAAAATGCACGGCGTCTTGATAGTGTCACATTTGAGGAAATGCTTGAGATGGCAAGTCAAGGCTCTAAAGTATTGCAAATAAGAGCTGTAGAATTTGCTGGAAAATATAAGGTACCTTTAAGAGTTCTGTCTACTTTTAATGAAGGGCCTGGAACTTTAATTACACTTGAGGATAATCTCGATATGGAAAAACCAATTGTTTCAGGCATCGCCTTTAATCGAAACGAGGCAAAGCTTACTGTTCGTGGTATTCCAGATATTCCTGGCAGTGCAGCTAGAATTTTAGGAGCAGTTGGCCGAGCTAATATTGAGGTCGACGTAATTGTGCAAAATGTTGCTCAAGACAAAACTGCTTCATTAACCTTTACAGTGCATCGCGATGAAATGAAAAACGCAGAAGATGTTTTAAATAAAGTTGCAATTGAGTTGGGAGCCACCTCAGTGGAGTCTGACGAAAATATTGCTAAGCTTGCTCTTGTTGGAGTAGGCATGAGATCACATGCGGGGGTAGCTGCAACCATGTTTGATACCTTAGGGAAAGAAAATGTAAATATTCAGATGATAAGCACTTCAGAAATAAAAATCACAGTAGTTATTGAAAAAAATCTTTTAGATTTATCTGTAAGGTCGCTACATAATATTTTTGGTTTAGATAAGGATGCCACTAATTTTTAGGATATGAATAAATATTTACATTTGAATATTTGCGATTGATTGATTTCTTATATGGTGTTGCTATGATACCGCCTGCAAATTTTCCATAATTTTAAAAAAAATAATGTAGTTATCCGGAGAGGTGGCCGAGTGGCTGAAGGCGCTCCCCTGCTAAGGGAGTATAGGTTAATACCCTATCGAGGGTTCGAATCCCTCTCTCTCCGCCATCTCCTTCCCCAGATTGGAATTTAGCGCATAATTGCGTGAATTAGTCGGTTCTTTCAGCGAGATAGAGGCATGCGTATTTTGTGATGCTTGCGCTAAGGCCTTTATTGGTTCTGTATCAATGACTTATTGAGGTATTTTTAATGTAAGTATTCTTTTGGTGTGTTTTCTTATATTTTTGATATTATTTGTGAGTTTTGAAGATTAAATAAGACCTTGTTTGGAGACAACAGCCCATTTATATTGAACTCATTGCGAAATGTACGAAGCATAATGTCTATTGTGATCATTAATATGCTCGTAATACGTATATACGAAAAACATGGTTGGTTAGAATTGTTAAATTTTACACACTTACGATGGAGAATTATTGATGTGCTGATAAGTTTGCTAATAAAAATTTTTGCTCGTAGAATAAAAATTTGAAAAAAAATCAAACAACCTATTTTTTAACTTTAAGATCTCAAAACTGAAGGTAGCTCCAATGGGAATGCTAATTAACATCGATAATGGCGGTACACTAACAGATGTATGTGTGCTGAAAGATAATAATTTCTATTCAACAAAAACGCTTACAACTCCTTATGATTTAAGTAAATGTTTCTTTGATGGCTTAAAAATTGTTTCAAAGGAAGTTTATGGGCAGGAGGATATAACTAGACTACTTGCAGAAGCTGAAAATATCAGATACTCGACTACCCAAGGTACTAACGCTATTGTCGAGCGGAAGGGTCCTAAATTAGGAATGGTTATCAATAAAAATAATGATAACCTGATTAAGTTAATGCAAGAAAAAGACCCAGATTTATTTACTTTTCTTGTAGCAGACCGTGTTGAAGAAATAGATTTGGCTGACCTTAATGACGAGGAGCTTGCAACAGAAACTGCTACTACCATAACTCGTCTAACAGCTAGTGGTGCAAACCGTATTGTAGTTTGTTTTGATAATGAAGACGCAACTAAATGTGAATCTCAGTTCAAAAGAATTGCCTTTGACAATTATCCACGACATCTATTAGGTGCAGTACCTATGTTATTTGCAAGTGAATTGGCGGAAGACATATCAGGTAATCGAAGGGGATGGACAGCACTTGTTAATTCATTCCTTCATCCCGCAATGGAAAGCTTTCTATACAATGCAGAGAATTGTTTACGTGAATATCGAACAAAAAATCCATTACTGATTTTCCGCAATGATGGTGACGCATCACGAGTAGCAAAAACAATTGCTTTGAGAACATATAGCTCCGGACCACGTGGCGGTATGGAGGGTGTAAAAGAGTTCAGCAAACAGTATAGCCTTAATAATGTCGTATCTATGGATATTGGTGGCACCACAACAGATATTGGTCAGGTGATCAATAGTCATGTGAGTGAATCTCGTCATGGAAATGTAGAGGGTGTTCCAATATCATTTGGACTTTGTGAAATTTCGAGCCCTGGCGTTGGCGGAAGTTCTATTCTTTCAGTTAATGGAAAAAATATTCAAGTAGGTCCTGAAAGTGTTGGCGCCGTCCCAGGACCAGCAAGCTTTGGTCGCGGCGGAAAAGAATCTACAATGACTGATGTAAATCTTCTAATGGGTTTGTTAGATCCAAAAACTTTTTTTGGGGGTGGCTTGAAATTGGATATTGATAGAGCTCGTGCAGCTATCGACCAAAACATCGCGAGCCAATTAGGCATAACATCAGATGAAGCATTAATTAAACTTCGTGATGCTTACGATGCAAAAGTATCCTATGAATTAACTGAATTCGCTAAAGTTTCAGACGAAACTGTTCTTTTAGCATTTGGCGGCGCAGGCCCAATGAGCGCTTGTGGTGTTGCAGATAAATCTGGAATTGAAACTATTTTTATACCTAAAACGGCAGCTGTTTTCAGTGCATATGGAATAGGTTCTTGTGATATAGGACAAAGCTATTCGGCTGTACTCAAAAAGTTTGATAATGAAACTCTAGAAGTGGCATACAACAATCTAGCTGAAAAGGCACAAAGGGATATGTTTGCTGAAGGTTATTCTGCTGGCGAATACGATATCAGTGCTCAAATTGTAGGCTTTAAAGGTACCGATGAAACAGCTCACGAATTAACTGGAAAAGCTATATTTCCAAAAGCCTTGTCCAACTCAGATGCAGCTATTTTAGAATTTTCTGCAAGAAAAAAACTTAGAGTTGATTCAAACAAAAAAGTCAAAATATCTCAGAGTTCTGTTGCTACAAAAAGCTCGGTAAGATCTATTTTTGGTGATAATCAAGAATGGAATGATTTGCCTGTATATGAAGTAAATAAAATGAAATCTGGAAATCATAGTATTGGCCCAGCAGTAATTGAAGATGAATACTTCACGTGCTTAGTTAGACCAGGGTGGAAATTTGTGGTAACCGAACTAGGTGATATATGCCTAACAAAGGGAGTCAAATAATGAAAGTATTAATGACAGAATATCTTCGGATAGATTTAGAAAAAGAAACCTGGGAATGCCGAAATTGTGAGCATGAAATTGGGCCGGCGCGAGGTAATTATAAAGAAGGTTTACTAGTTTATAACAGAGATCCAGCTGATATACATCCTTCTGTTATTGATCCAGAAAAATATAAATTTACTTTTTGCCCCGATAAGGATTGGGTAAATATTTATGAGTTTTATTGCCCAGATTGTGGAACTCAAATTGAAGTTGAATATACTTTTCCAGGACATATGCCTCTGTATGACATGGAAGTCGACATTGATGCTCTCAAAAAGCAATGGAGTACAAGAGAAGAACTTACAGAACCAACTACAGGACCTAATGTATTGGTTGATAGAAGTTGCGGGCATAATCATTAATTACGAAGTAAATTCTTTTAGTTTTGGAGATAATCTGAACATTTTAAAGTTTTAGGAAAACAATTATGAAACGTATATCTGTAGACATAGGCGGGACCTTTACCGACTGCTTTGTAGTTTGGGATAATAAATATATAGAAACAAAGGCTTTAACTACACATCAAAATCTTGCTTTAGGTTTTAATGAGGCTCTCGAGAAAGCATACCAAGAGCTCGGTGTGGGCATGGAGGAGCTTTTAGCTGGGGTTGATTCAGTTAGATATGCAACAACATTAGGTACGAATGCGCTAATTGAGCATAATGGACCTAGAATAGGTATGTTAGTCACAGCAGGATATGAAGCTATGGTGCCACTCAGCAGAGCACGTGGTTATGGTGAAGGCCTGGATGATCTTGGCAAACAGAATCTTCCTGATGCCCAAAGACCGGCTCCATTGGTTCTGCCTAATATGATCGAAGGTGTAAGAGAGCGATTAGGCTTTGAGGGCGAATTAGTAATGCCCGTCGATGAAGATGATGTTCGTAAAAAAATAAGAATATTAGCTGATAAAGGCGCACAGGCTATAGTTGTATGCTTGGTGAACTCAGTAGTAAATCCATCACATGAGAAACGCATAGAGGAAATTTTATTAGAAGAATATCCGACACACTTGCTAGGATCGATTCCCGTAATACTCTCTCATCGTGTTGCTGGTCGAAAAGGTGAGTATGTAAGAGCGACCTCTGCAATCGTAGATGGTTACTTGCATACCACCATGTATCATGCTATGAGTCAATTGGAGCAAAATTTACGCGCTAACTCCTATTCTAAGCCAATGCTTGTGATACACAACTCAGGCGGTATGGCGCAATTGAATTCTACAGATGCACTTCAAACTATCCACTCAGGTCCAGTTTCTGGAATCAGTGCAGCAGAGCATTTAGCCAAGGAAGCTGATCTAGGTAGTGTAATTGCAACAGATATGGGCGGAACAAGTTATGACATCGGCATAGTCGTTGAGGGTGGAATAAAACATTATGATTTTAACCCAGTCATCGATAGGTGGCTTGTATCTGTTCCAATGGTACACTTAGTTACACTTGGAGCAGGAGGTGGATCGATTGCTTCATTTGATCGTATGTATAATGCTGTCGCCGTTGGCCCAAAAAGCGCTGGGTCTGACCCAGGTCCTGCTTGTTATGACCGAGGCGGAATGAACCCAACAGTAACAGATGCAGATTTGGTTTTAGGTTATCTCGATGCTGAAAATTATGCAGGTGGAAGCATTCCTCTTAATCCCAAAAGATCAATGTTCGCTATTGAGGAAACACTCTGTGATGACTTAGATGTTGAGCCAATAGCAGCCGCATTATTGGTAAAAGAAAAAGTAGATAGCAATATGGCCAACGGTGTCAATACAGAACTAAGAGTTCGAGGCTACGATCCACAGGACTTCACTATGCTTGCATATGGCGGTAATGGCCCCTTACATTGTTGTGGTATTGCCTCAAAGTTAAAAATAAATAAGATTCTTGCAACTCCCTTCAGTTCTGTTTTCTCCGCAGTGGGTGCAGGTAATATGCATCAAATGCATATCCATGAAACATCGTTATTTATGGTCTTATATGATTCTACATCCCGAAAAGTGTTTGATAATTACGTGAGATTTAATGATCTGGTCGTAGAATTAAGTAAACGGGGCCAAGCTGACCTCGTTAGGCAAGGTTCAGCATTAAGTGATATCAAGCACTCTCTTGAATTGGACATGCGATATGGTAATCAGCTAGTTCAAACTACTGTGGTAGTGCCCAAGCATAATCTTGAATCTGTAATGGACGTGATGAATATACTTGATCAATTTTCAAGCGATTATGGTGCGCGCTTTGGAGAGGGAAGTCAGGCTCCAGAAGCAGGTATCCGAATAAACACGATACGTGTCGCCTCATATGTAGAACACGATACAGTTGAATTTGACCATATTAAACCTATAGCACAAAATAAACGTATTGAACCTCCTGCTCCAGCAACAACAAGGAAATGTTATTTTGTTGGCGATGGCAAGGCTGTAGACACGCCAGTTTGGAACAAGGCTGACATACCGCCCGGTACGGAAATTAATGGACCCGGTTTAGTATCATCAGAAGTTTCAACATATTTAATTGAACCAGGCTGGAAGTATGTTTCAGCTGAACAAGGGGCAGTTTGGTTTCTTCATGAAGAAGAAAAGAATTAAAGAGGAAGATATATTATGAACGAGAAAGCAAAAATTGAACTTGATGTCCAAGACCAAGAATTAATAAAAAAGTTTCTTAAGGATACAACGTTATTCTTAGCTCCAGATCCAGAAATTATGCGCGATCACCGTATAATGCCAAGGACGGAGACAGAAGAAAGGGTCATGAAAGAGTATACTGATCTAAACCAAATAGCCTCTATTCGAGATCGGCTCCAGTCTGCATGTGAAGAAGGTTTTGAAATGGTAGAGCAGATGGGCGCAGCCCCCGGTGCTAAATGGGGTGATATTATTACTGGAATATATTCTGCTTCAGGAGACTTGACCATTGGTAGTGCTGGAGGAGTTTTGATTTTTTCTGCACTTGTCCACCACCCTATTAAGTTCATAATTAAAAATTGGATCGAAGAGGAGACTGTTGGCGTTAAAGAAGGTGACGGGTTCATTCATAACGATTCAAGATACGGAAATGTTCATAATACTGATCAGAGTATGATTTTGCCTGTCTTCCATGAGGGGAAACTAATCTGCTGGGCTGCCTCAACTGTACATGAGGGTGAATGTGGAGCTATCGAGCCGGGCGGTATGCCTACTATGGCAGAAACATCTTTCGATGAGGGTTTGAAAATGTCACCCTTTAAGGTGGTGGAAAATTATAAAATTAAAAGAGATTTATTAACTTTCCTCCAGAACTCCGTACGTGAGCCTAAACTTCAATATGAAGATATGAAAGTCAAGCTTTTTGCCTGTATGCGATTAGAGCAAAGAATTAAAGAAGTTTTTGCCTCCGAAGGTCCTGATGCACTTACAGCA
>NYXF01000013.1 GCA_002685455.1 Porticoccus sp.
TACCGATAATACCTGTTATTTTATATGCAGGAATTACAATATTAATTTTTCTTAAATAATAATTTTTATTTGAATAAGAGAAGCTTATATCTTTAAGTTCAAGATTTTTTTTAAATGAATATCTTTTATTTGTGTTAATAACACTGTTTCTGTCATCTTTGAATTCATCATTAATAAGACTCAAACTTGGCTTGGTGTACATAAAGTTTTGACTATGAGCAATAATTCTTGAAATTGAGGGTATAAGTTTAAAAGCAGATACACCAAATAGGCTGATTAAAATTAGAATTTCATCATTAGATTTATTGATTTGAGAGCTATAAATTAAAATACCTACTAGTATTAATAATGCTAAAATTTCTAAGATATTTTTTGGAAGAACTTGAAGTGTATTCAAATTTAATTCAAGTCTAGCGATTTTATTAGAGTCATTTAAAATTTTATTATAGTAAATAGATGAAGCATTATTAATTTTTAGATCATTATAGCCATAAAAACTCTCCTTAATTAATTTTAGAATATTGCCATCGAATATCTGTCTATTATTGCCCCATTTATTTATCGCATTCCTTGAGAGTTTATAAAAGATAAATCCAAATAGTGAACAAGTTGTTATGACAGAAAAAACAACTAAAGTATCAATCAGACACAAAAAAACTAAAATAAAAAAAATTAATTGAGTCTCTACAATTATAAATAAAAGTGAATTCAGGTGAGTATGGGTAAAATAAGGTATCTCTTTGCTCAAATTTCTTAAAAAGAAATTTGTATTATTTTTAATAAAATCTAAATAATTTAAATCTAGGTATTTTTTGTAAAGAGACATTGTTAAGCTAACTCTCAATTTATTTATAAAAAATATTTGTAATCGATGTAAAATTACTATGTATATTCCTTTTAATAAATAGAAAAGGACTGTGAAAGTTAGGATTAGTGGAATTGAATCAAATAAGTAGAAAATATCAAAATTTAAATAATTGTTGTTTGAGTCTGATGACAATAAGAAAGAGATAATTGGTATTACTAATCCAATTCCAATAGTTTCTAATATCCCACTTATTGTCATTCCTAAAATTAAAAATATTAAAAACTTTTTAAATTTTTTATCTAAGATTGAAAATAAACTCCTAAAATATGTCATAGTGCTTTAAATACATTTAATTTTAATTTGTATTTAATAAAATTATAAATAAATTTATTTTTTCTTAGAATAAATTTTATACCAACTAAAAACATTAGCTTACCATCGATGTTAAAAGGCCATTTTGAAAGATGATATAAACCGTTCTTAAAATCTATGCAATCATCCAAAATTTTATTTTTTAAAAAATAACTTTTGAGAGATTTATTATAAAAAAATGCATCAACATCAGTATAATAATAGCAATGAAAATTTCTATTCTTCATAAAATTAATTGTATTGTTTAAAGCCTCTTTTCTAGATAAATCTCCAAAATATTCCTGATTTGCCCAATACTCTGTCTGAATAAAGCATATTCTATTAATTTCCTTACCACAGCTTTTTAAAACTTTTAAGTCATTTCCCTGCGTATCAGTTTTTAAAAATTCAATATATTTAAATTTAGTTTTATCTAATTTTATTAAAAAAGACTTCAAATTGCACACCTTGATATTTAAAATTTTATCAATTTTTAGATTTAACTTATTCTCAATCGGCTTATTAAAACTGGAGCAACCAAAGTTTTTTTCTTCTACACTATAAAATTTTTTGATTTTTGGTTTTTTAACATTATCTATGCCAATGTTGAATATATAAAAGACATTTTGATCAAGGTGTTTTTTTATTTTATTTTTATATTTAATTATATTGTCTCTAATAATTAAACGACTTTCATCTAAATATTGATTTGTTTTATATCCATTAGTTAAAATTTTAAAATTTTTAGGACTTGGTTCAAAGCCAATTATTCCGACATCATCATATTTTGACAACCAAAAAGCTGAGTTAGGAGCAGTGGCAGCAGTTCCAACATCAATTCGCAATCTTTTGATATTCTTATTAAATTTAATTTTTTTCAATTTCTATTTGATTATTTAAAAAAAAATCTATTGTTTTTTTTATTCCAATTTCAATATTTGTTATTTTGATATTATTTATTGAATGATTTAATTTATTTAAATTAAGATCTCTTTTCTTAACACCAATTTGTTTTGATAAATCAAATTTTATTAAATTAAAATCGTAATTTAAATATTTAGAAATCATATATGCATATTCAATTATTTTAAGTTTATTTCCACTTCCTAAATTTATTACTGAATTGTCAAATTTAGTATTTGAAATTATATTTAAAGCATCATCTATATATAATAAATCTCTTTCTTGACTTCCGTCACCCCATAAAACAACTTCCTTATGAAAATATTTACCTGCATATATTTTTCTTATTAAATCATATATAAAATGACCATCATCTAATCTAAAATTTGGACCATAAAAAACTGTTGGAATATAAAAAATATAACTCATTTTTTCTTGAAAACTAGCTGCGATTAATCCCTCCAAAAGCATTCTTTTTGTAATTCCATAAATATAATACTGAGACTCAGGTGATCCTTTTAAACAATTATCTTCTAACATTTTTTGCTCTTGGGAATACATACAACTTGATCCAAAAGTAATAAATTTTGCTTGAGGTTGGTATTTGTACCAGAAATTTATAATATTTGTGTTAATCAATTGATTTCCTATCCATTGACTTAATTGATTGTTACTATTCTTTTTACCTGGATGCGTAATAGCGGCTGTATGGTAAATAAAATCAAAATCTATATTTTTATATAAGTTTAAATTTTCTAAGTTTTCTAAATTAGCAATACTAGAGTTGGACTCATAAATTTTATGATTTTCATTGATTAATCTATTTTTTAATGCTTTTCCTAAAAAACCAGTAGATCCAGTTATTAAAGTTTTATAACTCAAAATTTATATTTTCTTTATTTATTATCTTTATTTCAGGGAAAGGAATTATGAACTGTAAACCTTTAGAAATATTATTAAGATTTTTTTTTAAAATTTCTGACATAAAATTATGAGACAATAGTAAATAGTAATCAGGTAGATCTTGATCAGACTCCTTCGAGATTGGTATATGTAATTTAGGTAGATAAAGACCTATTTTTAATTCATTGACCTCTACAGCTTTATCAATAAGACTTTTATCAATATCTAAGTAGTTCAACAATGTAGTACCTTTTGCAGGAGCTCCAAAACAATAAATTTTTGAGTCAGGTCTTTTAGCTTTTAAGTTATTTAAAAAATTTTTTAAATTATATCTATTATCACATATTTCTTTAGCAAATTTTTGAATTAAATTGGGATTATATTTTTCATCATATTTGATTGAATTAGCATATGACTCAGTCTTTATATTTATATCAGAATTTTTTTTTGCAACCTTGGCTACTATACTTCCACTATGTATATCTGTTAAATAAGCATCAAAAATTTCTAAATCATACTGGTTCAACAAATATGATAAACTCTTAATTGTGTATAGACATAAATGTTCATGATAAATAGTATCAAAATTTTTATTATCTATCATGGATCCTGCATACATGAATTGAATAATTAATACTCCATCCTCTTTGAGACAGTAATCAATACCCTTTAAAACACTGTGTAATTCTTCTAAATGGAAAAAGACGCCAGACGCATTAATAAGTTTTACACTATTTTGCTTAAAATTATTAATTACAGTTGAGTAATTAAAAAATTCATTGATTGTATTAATCCCGTTTTCTTTGGAAATATTAGCTATATTACTAGCTGACTCAACATTACTAACATTATTAAAACCAATTTTTTGGTATTCCAACATTTGCGTGCCATCATTACCACCAATATCTAAAATGATATCATCTTTTGATAGGTTAAATTGTTTTTTATTTTCTTTAGCGAGTTTTGAGAAAAAATCTTTAAGTGTTTTAGTAGTAGATGATAGATATGAGTGATTACTAAACATAACTTCTTTTGGGACAGTGTAGTTAAGTTGAAGTAGCTCACATTTTTTACATTGTAATAAATTCAGTGGATAAATATTTTCACTACCTAATTCTTCTTTTTTTAAAAAGTCACCGCACCAAGGATGATTTCCTAGATCTAAGACACCTACTAGATCATCACTTTTACATGATCTACAATTTTTTATATACATAATAAATTCTAGATATTTGAAAAGTTTTTAATCTTTAACATTTCATAACCTTTAATAAGCTCCTTAATCCCATCATCAATAGAAAATTTTGGATTGAAACCTGTCTTTTCAATTTTTTCATTTGAAACAATATAATTTCTTTGGTCTTTATCTTTTTGAATAGTATCCTCTAAAAAAATAAATTGAGGTAAATGGTTTTTTATTGCGTTACATAATTCTATTTTAGATAAATTTGCTGTTGATAATCCTACATTAAAAATTTGATTTTTAAGATTTTCATAATTATTAATAGTATGAATAAAAACATTACTTACATCTTGTACATGAATATAGTTTCTTTTAAAATGGCCTTCGAAAAGAACTATAAACTTGTCTTTTAGAGCTCTTAAAACAAAATCATTTACAAGTAAATCTATTCTCATTCTATAAGACATTCCAAAAACAGTAGCTAACCTAAAACTCACAGAATTTTGATGTTGCATTAATTTTTCTTCAACCTCTACTTTGTCAACAGCATATTGTGATATGGGTCTTAATTCACTTTTTTCGTCACAAAAATTATTATCATCTCCTGATCCATATGCTGAATTAGTAGTAGGCATTAGTATTATTTGACTTTTACTAATATTTTTTAACAAGTTTTCAATTGAGTCATGATTGATAGTTCTCGCACCAACTGGGTCATAGTCACATATAGGCGCTCCTACTAAAGCCGCCAAGGGTATTATAATGTCTGCTTTTTTAATCAAGCTATTTAATTTTTTTTGGTCTCTGACATCTCCATTTATGGCATTAAAATTTTCATTTGAGCAAAGATGGTTTAGGCTCGATTGGTTGTATAAAAAATTATCGTAAACAGTGACTTTGTAACCATTTTCAATTAAATTAGTAGTTAAAACTGAACCTATATATCCTGCACCACCTGTAATTAAAATATTATTATTCATATATAACTAGTTACTGTATCTAATATTTACTCATATTTTTACAAAAAAATAATATATGAATAATATAAATGAAATTTATACAAACAAAGCTTAAAAAAGTCCAGATCATTGAATATTCAAGTTTTAGTGATACTAGAGGTTCTTTTTGCGAAATATATAACAAAGAATTTTTCAATAAAAATGGAAATAAAGTAAAATTTTTAACTGACTCATTCTCATACTCCAGCAAACATGTTCTTAGAGGTTTACATGGAGATTTTCAGACATGGAAATTAATTACATGTGTGAAAGGCTCTATATATTTGGTTGTAGTAAACAATATAAATTATGAAAAAGAATATAAAAGATGGATTAATTTAGAATTATCAAAAGAATTTAATACATCTTTATTAGTCCCACCTGGATATGGAGTTGGATATTTTGTAAAAAGTAAAGAGGCTATTGTTCATTATAAGCAGTCAACTCTATATGAAAGAAAAAAACAGTTTAGTATCAAATGGAATGATAAAAATTTTGATTTTAAGTGGCCTAGTAAAAAACCAATTCTATCAGAAAGAGATAAATAAATTAAATTTGTTGAATAAAATTATCGAAATAATATTTTTTTACTCTAATTGATGCGTTTTCAATAATTTTAGTATAATTGATAAAATTTTTTGATATTTCATTAATTTTATCAATTAAATCTTCGTAGTTATCCCAATAAATGAAGTGCCTATTTGGTTCAAACCATTCTTCTATTACATTCCATGGGTCTCTTTTCATTAACATAAGTGTTTTTGTTGATGCTGCTTCTATCATTCTAGTTTTCATTTGAGGAAGAATTTTATTACTTATGACATAGTCATACCCAGCAAATTTTTTAATACCAGAAATTTTCTTAAAATTATCTAATTCCCAATCTTTCAAATAAAGAAGGTTAGAACCAATTAATATTTTTGAGTCATAATAATAATTCCATTTTTGAATATTTGTTAAAGAGTGCTTATAGTTTAAAAAAAAAGGCCATTCTAGGTATTTTCTTTTTTGGTGTGATATAACGAGATTTTTAAAATTTTTAATAGTTTTTAACATATTTATATGATCTTTAGAATAAACACCTCCACAATAAACAACATCATAAGTTTTATTTGCATTTAAATGATGATATTTGTTGAAAGGATCTTGAGAAAAAGTAGGAATTGGAGCAAATTTGTACTTTGTTGTGCCTAATTTATTATTTAGAAATTCAGAAGTATAAGGGCAGCTTGAATAAATAACTTCAAAATATTCTTGTCGTTTTAGAATATCTTCAAAATTTTTTAGAAATAAGTCACATGGAATTGAATGATTGATAAAAATTTTAGTTTTTATGTTTTTATTATTTTGTTTTTGTGACTCAAGTTTATCATCTAAGATCCAATCCAAACCATAAAATAAAGCTTTGTCTTTATCTTTATTTTTATATTTTTCAAAATTGCTATTCTGAAACTCGTCAAAACTATAATTATGCTCAAAGGATATAAAAAAATTCATTTATATAATATTTATCAAGTACTATCTAAAATTAATACTATTTAAAATATTACAAATTTTAATAATTTTTTTTTTTGGAAGACTTGGATAATTGCCAATGTAGTAGCCAAAAAAATGGATATGATCAACTTCTTTAAAATCTTTAAGGTTAATATCAATTATATTCTTTAAATATGGCTGTCTTAATTGATTTCCCCCTCCAGCATTACCTCTTCTAAATTCAATTTTATTCTTGGTCATTATTTTTTCCAATAAATCCCGATTATGAAAACTTTTATTTTTTAAAACTAATGGAAATGCATAATTTGAATTTCCTTCTAATTTATAATCAGTTCTATAATGGTCCTTACTCAAATTATTTAAAAATAATTCAAGATTTTTTGATCTCTTTAGGTTGTTTTGAGTTAGCCTCTTTAATTGACTAATACCTATAATGGCGGAAATTTCATTACTTCTCATGTTATAAGCCGGATACATGAAAATGAACTCTCTAGATAATTTAGGAAATTTACTTATTATTTTTTTTTTATATTTTGTATTATTATTGTCTCGTAAAAGGCCATGAGATCTCAACATAAGTAATAATTCATAAATATCTTTTTTATTTGTACAAATCATACCTCCTTCAATGGTAGATAAATGATGA
>NYXF01000006.1 GCA_002685455.1 Porticoccus sp.
AGAGGTATTGGTCAGTAGAAAATAAAAAATTTCTATTTTTATATTTATTAAATAATTTTTAGTTTGATTTTATTTTTTCTACTAAATTTTTTTTTCAATTATAGTAGTTTTAATTTATCTATTTTTTTTTGGATCAATAAATCCAAAATACCAAAACTACCACCTCAACTTAAAAAATTGTTTTCACCAATGTCAGTGTTAGTTGGAGTTAAATAACAAAAAACTTAAATCTCTATCTCTCTTCTTAACTTTCGCAAACTTAATTTTAAAATTAAATTTCTCATAATAATTATTTTTTAAAACTTTATTATTTGTAACTTTAAATCTAGGTGTAAAACTAATCATTTCTTTAATTGCAATGAATAGATCTTTTAAAATTTTTTAATATCAATTATCAATTTTTAAAACTGACATTGCATTTGTTTTTAAAATTTTGATTTAGCTATAAAATCCACAATTAATAAAAGCCAAGTGTGATGTGTCATTTCTATTATATTATAATTTTCACTATCTAACCATAAGTTTACATGACCAATTTTTCCTACTTTGTTATTTTTTTTAAACCCTGTTAACGTAACAACCTTACATCCAATTCTTTTGGCAAACTTCGCACCATTTATAATATTTTTTGACTCTCCACTGCTACTTATACAGATCAATAAATCGTTTTTATCTGCGTAAGAGTCAATTGCTTGTTTTACCCAATTTTCATATCCATAATCATTTGCAAAACAAGTAAGTAAATCTGCTTCATTAAAATTTACTGCACGAATTTTGCACATTTTAGTTAAATCAACACTTACATGGCTAGCCATAGCAGCACTACCTCCATTACCAACGATAATCACTTTTCTTTTCTTTTTTTTTACTTCATTAAGGAATTTAATTATCTTAAGAAAACTTTTATAATCATAGTCATGCAGATGGTTGTAAAACTTTTGCAGGTAGTTTTTTATGTATATATTACTCATTATATTTAAGCATTTTTATAGTTTATTTTATTTGAACATAAACTCTAAATCTCTCTTTATTTCACTTTTTTTCACAGAATAACTATTTCCAAGATTATCGATGACCTTTGAAGATGCTAAAGATGCTATCAATAAAGATATTTTTGGGTTTATTTTATTTTTTAGAAGAATACTCAAAATTGCTAACATAGAATCTCCTGCTCCTATTTTGTCAATAGGTCTTGAATTAAACGATGGACAAAAATATTTATTCTTTTTGTTGTCATATAACATTGATCCACTAATACCTTTAGTAATTACCAAAAATTTTATTTTATTCTCCCTAACATATTTTTTTGCTATAATATCAATATTACTTTCTTTATCTCTTAATTCACTTCTTAACTCTCCCTCATTTATACATATTAAATCAAATTTTTTTAAATGCTTAAGTGTATGAAATGATGGATTGTTAGAGTTTTTTTGTGCCATACCACAAATAAATTTTTTAGATTTCTTAATTTTAATTAAAGAGTTTAAATCAAAAAAATTATTAGAATAATCGGCAACTATAATAATTTCATGACTTAATATAAACTTGCTTAAGTTTCTGTTTAATAATTTATAAAAATTCTCATTTCTTAAATTGGGTAATGTATAAGATCCAAACAGTTTATATTTAGTTAAGTCATCTATAAATCTTGTTTTAATTGAAGTTTCACTTTTTTTTGACAACAAAATAGGAACATGTTTAATATTTGGTTTTAGTTTCTCCTTTAATAAATTTTTGATTTTGTAATTAAAACTTAGATCAGAAATTAAAGTAATACTTTTTACAAAATCAGATAAATGATTTGCGATTATTGAAGAACCTCCAATATAAAATTCGTCTTTTATTTTTTTAAAAACCATATGAGGCTCTTTTCCAGATTTACCCAAAACTTCACCAAATACATAATTATCAATAACCAAATCTCCAACGACTAAAACTTTATCTTTGCTAAATTTATCAAGAGATTTAGATATTAAACTAAAATTAGTTTCTTTTTTTATTTGGCTTAAAAAATTTTTCTGCTGGTTATTTAATGCCAAACCATATTCATTTATTATTTTTGATGAACTAAATTTTTTTTCATTTGTGTAAATTATTTTACCATTATTTTTCTTTACTGCAGATTTTTCCAAATATATTTTTTTTGTTTTATCTAGAAAATTATTCTTATAATCTTGACCTTTAAAATAATAATTTGGTTTAATTAAGTTGATGCTATCAACGGCACTATCACCTTTTGCAATAAAAGCATCATCAATAAAGTTTATATTCTTTAAAAAATTTAGACGTTCATTTTCATTATGAATTGGCCTTTTGGGTCCCTTTTTAATGTATTTGTCTGAAGTAATTGAAACAATCAAATAATCACATGCTTTTTTTGCAGCTTCAAAATGCAGAACATGTCCATAGTGTAGAAGATCAAATACACCATGACAAAGTCCAATTACTTTATTTTTTTTTTTTAAAAATTTTGTTTTATTTTTCAAATTAATATTATTTTTCATAAAATTATACTGATGTTAGTGTATTAAATCTTTTTTTAAAGTAATTTTACACTATAAAGCATTTATAATAATAATGAAAAAAGTTTTAATCATAGGTAGCAATTCTTTTGCTGGATCAAATTTTATTGATTTTCTTTTAAAGAAGAAATTAAAAGTTTTTGGTGTTTCAAGAAATAAAGAAGCTCAAAATGTCTACCTAAAGTATAAAAATAATAAATATTTCAAAAATTTTCAATTTTATAAAATTGATTTAAACAAAGATGAAGATTTGAAAAAACTGTTTAAAATAATTAAAAATTATCAAATTAAGTATATAGTTAACTTTGCAGCACAAGGTATGGTTGCAGAAAGTTGGATAAATCCACAAGACTGGTATCTCACAAATGTAGTTTCAAATTCTAAATTAATTAATAATTTATCAAAACTTAAAATTAAAAAATATTTAAACTTTAGTACTCCTGAAGTTTACGGTCATACTTCAAAGCTTATAAAAGAAACTAATGTGTTTAAACCAACAACACCTTATGCAATTTCCAGGACAGCGCAAGATCTTAATCTTCTCGCGTACTATAAAAATAATAATTTTCCTGTTGTGTTTACTAGAGCTGCAAATATATACGGTCCATATCAACAAAGTTATAGAATTGTTCCCAAAACTATAATTTCAATTTTAACAAACAAAAGAATACCCATACATGGAAAAGGAGACACTTTAAGATCTTTTATTTATATGGATGATGTTTCAAGAGCCTTATTTAAAATTTTATTTGATAAAAAAAATATTGGAGAAACTTTTCATTTATCATCTAAAAAGTTTATAAGTATTTTTGAATTAGTACAAATGATTAACAAAATTATGGAAGTTAAAAATAAAAATATGTTTTTTACAAAAGAGAGAGATGGAAAAGATTTGAAGTACACACTAAACTCAGATAAATTAAGAAAAATGTATTCTTGGTCTGAAAAAACTAAGTTAGATAATGGAATAAAAGAAACAATAAATTGGATAAAAAAAAATATTAATTATTTTAATAAAGTGCCCTTAAACTATATACATAAAAAATGAACATATTAATTTTAGGTGGAGGTGGGTATGTTGGTACTCCTCTCACTACAAAATTGCTAGAGAACAAAAAAAATAAAATAACCGTAGTTGATACCTTTTGGTTTGGCAATTATTTAACAGGAAATAAAAGATTAAAAATTATAAAAAAAGATATAAGAGAAACAGATATTAAATGGTTTAGAAAAATAGATTGCATCATTCACCTAGCTAATATAGCAAATGATCCTGCTGTAGATTTAAATCCAAATTTATCTTGGGATGTGAATGTTATAACAGCTATTAAAATTATGAATTTTGCAATAAAATGCAAAGTTAAAAAATTTATTTTTGCCAGTTCAGGTAGTGTTTATGGGGTAAAGAGAGAGAAAAAAGTTACAGAAGACTTAGATTTAGTTCCAATATCAGTTTATAACAAAACAAAAATGATAGCTGAAAGAATTTTTCTAAGCTTTAAAGATAAATTAATAATAAATTGTATAAGACCAGCTACTGTTTGTGGAATTTCTCCTAGAATGAGATTTGACGTTTCAGTGAACCTTTTAACAATACAGGCAATCAAAAAAAAACAAATTACAGTTTTTGGTGGAAATCAAGTTAGACCCAATATTCATATTAAAGATATGATTAATTTATATGAATTCTTAATCAAAAAAAACTTACCATCTGGGTTTTATAATGCTGGATTTGAAAATTTAAAGATAATTAAAATAGCAAAAATGATCCAAAAAAAGTTAAATGTTAAAATAAAAATAATCAAATCTAATGATCCAAGATCATATAGGCAAGATTCTAGTAAATTATTAAAGTTGGGTTTTAAGCCAAAGTTTGGTGTAAATGATGCAATAAATGAAATAATTAATTTAAATGATAAAAAAAAGATAAAAGTTAGCCCGAATAATTTTACCGTTAAATGGATGAAGAAGTTAAAGATAAAGTAAATGTGTAATTTAATTTAAATTTAAATTTAGATTTTAAAATTTTATTAGAGCTCTATTTATCTCACCTGACATAACTTTTTTAAATGCTTTATTTATCTCTTTTAATTTAAATATTGAAATTTTTCCATGAAGTGAAAATACGTTTTTTTTATTAAAATAATTAAAAATTTTATTTATATCATAATCCAGTTTACAGCTACCTCCCCAGCTTCCAAAAATTTTCTTACCACTTATTAAATCATGAGGGTTTAATTTTATCTTTTTTTTGTTGTTCGGATGTGAAGCAAATATTAACTTGCCTTTTTTTTTTATTAAATTAAAAGCTCTTTCAATCATTTCTGAGCTTCCTGAAGTTTCAATGCAAAAATCAAAATAATCTTTGTAAAGAATTATTTTATTACTTGGTATAAAATTAACATTAAACTTGCTCAAAAATTTATTTTTTTTTTTATTTTTTTCAAATATATAAATCTGAGGCTTTTTTAATTTTAAAGCTAGTAATGCTGCCAATCCAACACCTCCAACTCCGATTAAACAAACTTTATGTTTCGACTTAATTTCATTTAATTGTTTTATAACAATGCCGGCTCCAGTAGGAGTTGCACAACCATACAATACAGCCTCTATTTTGGACATTTTCTTAGGTTTTAGAAAAACTCTGTTTTCAGAAACAATTGCCATAGAGGAAAAAGTAGAAATTGGTCCAAAATTAATTTTACAATTCTTATCATCGGTTAATTTAAAGCCTCCATAATCTAATCCTTTACCTTTTATCCAGCTCAAAATTACTTCATCATTAATAGAAACTTTTTTAACTTTTTTCCCAATACGAATTACTTTGCCAGAAGCTTCATGCCCAAAGGCATGAGGTAAAAAATTATCTTTTCCTCTATGACCCAAATATTCCATTATCTGTGATCCACAAATTCCAGCATAAGATATTTTTACTAAAACCTGATCTTCCCTCAAATTAGTAGGAGCTACAAATTTACTAATTTTTATTTTTTTAAATTTAGTGAGAACTGCTGCTTCAAACATTAAAAAGGTCCTTTGAACCATTCTCCAGGAACGTCATGATGAATTTTTTTTTTAAATTTTGGTTTTTTAACTTTTTTATTAAAAATAGTTAAAATTTTATTCAATATATAATCGCTGTTAAAATAATAATATTTAGTTAATCCATAACTTGTAGGTTCTGGAACATCAGGGACAGTAATTCTGACTGGCTTATATTTTAATCTTTTAAAACAATTTTCATTAACTATTGTTATTATCTCAGAAGATATTGAGTTTGTTTTAAAACCAGTGTCTAAAACAATTAATCTCCCAGTTTTTTTCACAGATGTAATTATTGTATGAACGTCCAACGGCTTACAGCATACTAAATCTATATGTTCAAAATTAATCTTTCTAAATTCTAACT
>NYXF01000017.1 GCA_002685455.1 Porticoccus sp.
ACCGCATCACCAGGGAGATAAAATCAAAATGACTACGACCTTCACTTGGCGGTTTCGGTCAAACCAACTGCAGAAGTCTAACTGCGCTCCCACCAGATGAACGAAGAACCGAAAATTCTGAGCATCGCACCCAGCTTCAACTGCAAGTTGAAATGCGAAGGGTGCTATTTGACAACTGATGTGACAAAAGAAATGCGAAGCGCAACTAAGGATGATGACTATTGGAAGGAAGTCATTCAAATGGGAGTTAAACATGGATATGAAGAGTTTGCAATGACTCTTAATCCATTTCCCGGTGCTGCTGAGCATGCTGCTAGACTAGCCAAAATGGCAAAGGAAGCAGGCTTTGAGAGCGTCAATATAACGTGGACTGAGTTCGCTACACCTGAAGGTGTAATGGAAGAACTCGCAAGTAACATCAATGTGCTATCGACTAGCCTTGACTCTAACCGAGTCGAGTATGAAGATACCTTGATGCTAGCCGAGCACTTCGGACACATCCACTACAATTTTAACTTACTATGGGACAAGGAGCTGATGAAGCCTGAAAATCACGATGAGGCCATTGATATGGTCAACAACGTGCTTGACGCAGGTGACGCAGTCGGTGGACATTTTACTGTCCAGCACTTGATTCTCAAGCCACTGACTCTTTACGGGGATGTGGAAGAGTTTCTAATCAACTACAATCTGCTGATGGAGCAAATTCCAATCGGTGGAGATGGTGATAAGCACATCGGTGATGTTGCTTTTGGAAACTTGATGGGGCTTAACAACTGCCCCGGCGAGAGAATGCTTGACATTGACCCAATGGGATTCGCAAGGCGCTGCCCTGAGAACCCCACTGCATACGATGTCACTGACTTGGCGCAAGTTGAAGAATACATGAAAAATGGTATTCCAAACTGCAAGGAGTCTTGTAACTGCATGTAAGTACTAGGAGAAAAAATTTGACAGGTAATGCGGCGGGGTTTTTGTATTGCCCTGGTTAGCATATCTCCTGTGTTGTAACCGCATAAAACAGCACACCGCAGAAGTCTAACTGCACTCCATTAGATGATGATTAACGTAAACATCAGAGAAGAAGAAGACGGGAAATATAAGCTGACTTGGCAACTGGAGGTAGATGAAAATCTGAATAACCCCCAAGAGTCGCTACATAACACATATGAAGAAGCAAGTGAAAAGGCTCTTCAGTTGATTGCGGCTGCCAGTAAGGCACAGGCCCGTCTAACCCAATTTGGAGGTATCTGAATGCCCAGTGATGGGCTACTATCTGACTCTAAAGATTTGCTACTTGCTGAGATTCTTAACGAACTCAAAGAGATGCGAAACATTATGGAGCAGTTTCAGAAGTTTGTACTTGAGGTAACCCCCGATGCTGCAATTAGCGCAGTGGCGGGTCTTGAGAAAGAACTTAACCAATGAAGGAGGTTAACTAGAATGAATAAGGAACGAGCAAAAGAACTCGGACTAAGTTTTTTGTTAAATGGTGATTCTCTCACACTACTGGGAGACTTGCTAAATCAAAACTACAGTGAAGAAAGTCGTCGGATGAACAATAATCTTGCTCATATTGGCGGCCCTGCAGTTGTGATACAGGTAGAAGACAATCGAGAATTTATCTTGGAAGTCCATCTATCAGGTATGCGATACATAGTCACTGGGATAGCACCAATAAGTGCTGCGCCCGGTCGATATGTGTCACGACAAACTAATTGTTTAAGACAATCAGGACAATCACGACGAACCACCAATGGTGTGTATTATGGAAGTTCACAACTTCAACTAAATGTCGAGGACTATCAAATTAGTACTCCGACTCCCTTTGAGCACCCCTTTCGGGTCGCTGTCAAGGATTCACACCCAAGCTTGAATGAATGTATTTCTATACAGATGTCTTTAAAGACACTTAGAAAGATACTCAACAAGGTTAGTAGAGAAAGCAGAGGACTATTTTGTTTAGCTTCATCAGACCGCACATGGAATGTGTTTTCTGAAAGTGCTGACGATGATTCAAACAGGTTTAGATTAAACCCCACGATTAACTCAAATGGAGTTGCTGGGGTATTCTACAATAGGCTGTACGACGCGCTCTTTCGTAAGAAAGAAGCCGTTCGAGGAGTCTTCAAAGAGTATGACGAAAACATGTCGATAACACTCGGCGTGACTGAGTCAAACGCTCTGATGATTAAGGTAGATAGACGCAGCGACTCTACGTCGCAAACTTCTGAATACCTTCTGTTTGAATCTGACATTGAAGCACTTACCACAAGTGAATTGCCCGAGACTCTCCCTTTCAAGGGTGAGCGGGCGACTCCACTTATGGCTACAGAAAGTACTCTTGAGGAACCCATAGAGGTTACTGAAGAGATTCAAGTAGAAGAACCAACACACGTTGAATCGGAAACTCCAACTCTTACTGAGGAGGAGTTAACTCGACTAAACCTGTGGGAGACTGCGTACATTCGCTGGGCTGAGACTACAGGTCAATCCCGAGCGTCGTACAGCACTAGTCCCACAATTTGGTTCTCTCGCTACATGATGGAGAAACTAAGACTAGGTGAAAGCATAGATGAGTTGGATAATCAACTCCTATCGAAATACTAGTCTACTAGATAACATGAGTAAAGAACTTGTTAAACAATACGATGAGATAGTGAAGCATTGGAACTTGAACACCAAGATTTTGACTAGCCACTCTTCCTTCTGGAAGAGTTCGCGCTTTCAGTCAGAAATGTGGTTTGAGTCGAAAGAGCAATTTGTACTGAAGAACCTCATGCGCCAGAACACGGAACTAACCTTCCAAGTGATGCGCAACTGGGGCCCTGCAGACCACAAAAAGTTCTATACAGAACGAGCGATAGGTTCCGATGGAAGGACTCTTGAAGCGTTTAAAATCGACTCAAGTAGTACTGGAACCATTTCTGCTGAACTATCAAACACAAGTGACGAGTGCCGCGAGGCATTCACTTTCCGCTGGAACAACGGCTACGCCTTTATGGAAGTAGCTGAGCGTGTTGACCTCGCCTTGCAGCGATGGTTAACCGTCCAAGGTGAGAACGTCACTGACACAATCAGAAGAATGCAAGAGGCTGAAAAAGCCCGAGATGAAGTTCGCGATGTGCTTGAGAGCGCATCTGCGGCTGTCTCGACTGAAGTTGCTTCCCTTAAGTTGCGCAACCTTGCCGATAGCCTCGGCCTGGTTGACTTCTTGGAAGACTCTACAGACTGAGCACCTTCTACTAGAATGTACATTAATTGGATAAATTATGGATATACCGGAAACTCTGGTAGGTCGTATAGCGATGTGATAAACACTGTTAACGACTATCTGGATGAAGTTAACTACGCCACGGCTCCCTATGAAGGGATAGCCCGTGCCTTTGTTAATGCAGGACTGGTAACTAAGAATGGCGCAAACTATGTCTTTACTGGACGTAGAACGCCACCTAGGGATAGAGACTTAAGTCTCTTACCTGAACTAGTTGCCCGTCTGGCGGACGATATGGAACAAACCTATCAAGAGCCCGGCCTTATGGCTGAACTCTTGAATGGGTTTAGGCCTGCTGATGAGGCGAACAACAGCCGACTCAATCTGAACCCAGACAAGCTGCGAATAGTAAAGATATTTTTGGAGAGAATTGCATGACAGATAAGGCTACTCGATTAAGAACCATAGTTGGTGAATCTTCGGGGCCGTCTAAATCTTCTCGCAAAAAGAAAACTCACTTCAAAAATGAGCGTAGAGAAACGACCCCCACAGAGTTTCTGAATGACGCACCAAAGAACTTTAAGTGTGATTTACATGAAAATGACAAAATCTACACTGTATCTTTTACACTGCTTAGGGAGACAAAAAATTGTCTCTACTACATCGGTGAACTAGGTATATCAACCAAAGATTTCTATGTTGCACCTGTATACATTTTTAAGCAAAAATCTAAGTTTGCAAATGAACTGATGAAGATAGTTCCTCTTGAGGAGGAAGAAGCCTGGAGTATCATATCCGGCGCACACTTTCATCACCAGTTTAGAGATAGACTATCGGAGGGCCAACGCGCTCCTGACCCATTCTTAGAATGCTTCAGTGTATACTTCGGATTCGACTTACATGTACCAATGTAACGAGTCCACTAGGAGGTTAAATTATGGCTAATGCAGCTTTTAATGTAATCACCGGATTGTGGAGACGCCGACGAGCTAATGGCTCTGAGGAGTACTTCTACGGGAAGCCGAAGCTGAACGAACCACTTATCATCAACCCTGGTGATGAAGTGTATGTGTTCAGAACTTCTGCTCGAAACGCCCGTAACTCTGACCCGCAGATGTATCTGAAGGTCAAGCGTGCCAATTCCGGTGAAAGCACCGACGATTAATAAGCCAGGCTTTGCCTAGGCTAACTAGATGAATCAAGACGAATGTTTTGAAAAAATGACACGGCAACTAAATCTCCCCGACCCGTCACTGGGATACAGTAATGGGATAAGGCACCAGGGTTATTCTGGTGCCTCAGAGCGAGATGCTGCCGAAAGTTTGATATTAGGAATCATGAGTGTGAACTTTTTTTCATGCTCAATTATACAGACTGCTCAACTAGCAGCCTCTAGAACATGGCTCCATAGAATGGAGTCCGGTATAGAGCGCCATGGTGACCAGTTTCTATTTAAGGCAAGTTATAGAGTACATAGTAGTAGTGACCACCGATGGAACAACTCGGATGTTATCTACACGTTAGAAAGTGATATTCAATCATTCTATCGAGAGTTACCTCCGCAGCAGCGGAACTTACGACCCACAAGTCGTAAGTATGGTAAAGCTGTTGATAAGTTATACTCTGCCCTAGCAGGTAGAACTATCTACTCTAGCTATCCTATTGATGGACGAGTTATCACAGTACTTATTGGTGGTAAAATACCAAAAAGACAGATACTTGATGACGAACGAACGTTCTCACTGCAGTACACTACCTTAGAAGATAGTTGCAGACTTAGAGACTGGAACAGAATTAATGGATTTCAATTCGACTCGAGCAGAGGCGTATTGGATACTACATTTTCTGACCATGGGCTACCTCATGGTGAGTCATTCCCTATATATGGAAGGCTAACTATGTGCGAGAGAGAGACTGAAGCTATTGATGTCGGAACTATAACTGACGCTGATAGAAGACTCCTAAACAAGCAAACTTATTACTCAGATGAATCACTTTACACGGAGTATATTCCAAGGCCTGAAAGCCTAACGGAAGTACTCGTGCCTGATGACGATGGCTGGTCCCTTTACTTACGTAAAGATGCACTGCCAGCTCCGATACAAGGAAAGGAACTAAACGACTGGCTAGTAGATACTACATTACATGTATCATCTACCATCGAGTTGTTTAGACTATCCGATGAGCGTTCAATACGCTTAGAACCCGGAGTTTACCAACTACTTTACCACGATGAAGAAAAAAGACTAACTGAATCACTATTTGTCTATACCGACAATGTTAGAAGATTGGTTGAGTCAAACTACCGCGCCACGTTTCCCAGTGGGA
>NYXF01000103.1 GCA_002685455.1 Porticoccus sp.
CAGGGTATAGAGAAGAACTTTAAAGCGACTGATAATGTTGAAGATGTTTTTGTTAGTCTGGAAAATTACTTTGTAGCAATTGAGTCAAAAGATGGACTTGATAATGAATTTATTACAAAAGTTATTAATAACGCCGGTTATGACGTTCAAAAAATAGAAATTTTTCCTAGCACTGTAAATCAAATTAGGATCGAGAATGAATAATAAACTAGCAGGCTACCTATCTTTATTTGCTAGTAGCGGAACTATTCTTTGTTGCGCATTACCTGCGTTACTTGTTTCAATTGGTGCTGGGGCAACACTAGGCTCGCTTATTTCAACATTTCCACAACTTGTAATCATTTCAATTTACAAAACTCAGATTTTTTTTGGTGCCTTTATAGTTCTTGTAGTTACTGGGATTTTGCAATATCAAGCGAGAATTTTACCTTGCCCTCTAGACGAAAAAAAAGCCGCTGCATGTGCTAGAGCAAAAAGACTATCGTTATCCATTTATTTTATCTCAGTAGGACTTTTTATTGTTGGGCTTACTTTTGCTTATCTTATTCCATTTTTAATGTAATCGAAGCTCTGAAACTCCTCAATAATATAGCATAAAAAATTGGCGGAGAGACAGGGATTCGAACCCTGGGTACCTCTCGGTACGTCGGTTTTCAAGACCGGTGCATTCGACCACTCTGCCACCTCTCCAGAATAATTTTTCGCAAAAAAAGTTTAACCTTAGAACTAAAAAAATAGATTGGCGATTATACCCTTGTTTAGCCATGGTTCAATAGTGTTCAAGGCAATTCCAGATATCTAATACCCTATGCTAATAGTAATGATTTGCGAAATATTTTAGTACAATCACACCCTTATAAGTAATTAATATTATTTATCACCTCTTGGATCATTTGCTGGGCGATTTATTTTTTTTGTCGTTTCAGTAATTGCTGCAAGAGCTGATGTATTATGTGTTTTGTCTTCAGGCGCTTCAATAATTATCGTCTCAATTTTAACCTCTTTTATTGGTTTTGGTTTTTTTCTAGGATCATTGCTAGCTCTTGATGAAAGCTTAGATGCTTTAGTTGTTTTTTTAGGTGGTCTTTTTTCTTTTTTGCCATCTTCATCTTTTAATTTGTCTATAGATTTTTCTATAGCTAATTTTTTTTCAGTAGGTTTATTTTTTGTATCAGTTTTTGTATCAGTTTTTTTATTTATTTTGGCATCATGTTTTGGTATTTTCGTTTCTTTTTCATCTTCGTCAGGTTTTGGTGAAATTCTCTTTATATTTTTCGCATCTATTTTTTTCTTAACTGATATTTTTTTTGTCTCAGATTTAAATGGTTTAGCGTCAAACTTTTCAATCACAGGATTTTCATTTTCATTTTCATTTTTTGTTCTATTCACTGCAGTTGCTAGCTCTACTGGCTCTACTGGCTCTACTGATTCTAGTGTCCCTACTGGAGCTGGAGCATTATTTACAACTGAATGTATATTTTTTTCCAATAATTCATCAGGAACGTTCTCACGCTCTCTCCTTGGACGTGGTATTCTTTTTTTGTCCCCCTCTCTTCTTGGCGGCCTCTTCTTTGATACACTGGAAGTATCTATTTTGACTTCAGTTATATTTGAATTATTTTCAGTTCCATTTGTCTGTATCGTTGTTTCGCTTGAATTTATTCGAGCACGACTTTCATTACTTCTGTTTGACTTACCCCTATTTCTATTGTCTGGTCTTCTGCCTTTATTATTTGATCTTCTTTGTGGGCGCTTGGATGGACTCTTCTTCTCAGGCCCTTGATCATGCTTTCCAATACTACCAAAAACTTTTTTAAAGATTAGACCCAAGAAATTCACGCCACTTTTTTTATTTGATCCTAAAAGCTGAGGTGAAAATCTTGTCGGTGCGATATTTTTTACTGCTGGTTGATGGGCAGGTGGTACAGGTTGAACTGACTCTGTCTCTGAGGGAACAAGCTCAGGGGACATTGTGTTAGTTAATTTATAGCTATATTCTGAGTTAACCTCGTCCTGAACTCTTATTCTTTGCACCTCAAAGTGAGGTGTTGCGAGATTTTCTTTTGGTATAACTACGATTTTTGTTGCATATCTTTTTTCTATTTCAAGAATTTCTTTACGTTTTTCATTTAGCAAAAAGGTTCCGACTGATACTGGTACGATAGTTCGAATTTCTGCGCTATACTTTTTTTGTGCTTCCTCTTCTGCAAGTCTTAATATTGATAATGATAAGGAGCGCGTTCCTCTTATTGTTCCCTGACCAAGACATCTTGGACATAATTTTGATGTTGTTTCACTTAATGATGGTCTTAAGCGTTGCCTTGACATCTCAAGCAATCCAAATCTAGAAATCCTACCAACTTGCACTCTAGCTCTATCGATATCTAATGCATCGCGCATCTGATTTTCAATATCTCTTTGATTTTTTTGTGATCCCATATCGATAAAATCGATTACTACCAAACCACCCATATCCCTCAATCTTAATTGACGTGCTATTTCGTCTGCAGCCTCGAGATTAGTTTTATATGCTGTTTCCTCTATGTCTGTTCCTCTGGTTGCCCTAGCTGAGTTAACATCTATTGATATAAGAGCTTCAGTTATGTCAATTACAACAGATCCGCCCGAGGGGAGTTTCACCTCACGTTCAAAAGCTGTTTCAATCTGATTTTCAATTTGATATCTAGTGAAAAGTGGAGTGCTCTCTTCAAAGAGTTTTACGCGCATTGAAAAATTAGGCATCACTTGTGAGATGAAAGCTGATGCTAGATCATAAGCTTCTTTATTGTCAATGAGGACCTCTTTGACGTCCTCTCTAAGGTAGTCTCGTACAGCACGAATTATTATGTTACTTTCTTGAAATAAGAATTGGGGAGCTTTAGCAGCCACCGCCTCGTTACTGATAGTTTCCCAGAGTTGCTTTAAATAATCCAAGTCCCACTGAAGTTCATCCGATGATCTGCCAATTCCAGCTGTTCTAACGATAATACCCATACCCGTTGGAATGGAAATATTTTTCAAAGCTTCTCTTAATTCAGTTCTCTCGTTACCTTCAATTCTTCTAGAAATACCCCCAGATTTAGGATTATTGGGCATAAGGACAAGATATCTTCCAGCTAGGCTTAAGTATGTGGTAAGTGCTGCTCCTTTGTTACCTCGCTCCTCTTTTTCAACCTGAACTATGACTTCTTGACCTTCTTTTATTAACTCACAATTATCAGTTTGCCCCGAAGCATTAATCGATTTTGAATAATACTCTTTGGAGATTTCTTTCAGAGGCAAAAATCCATGCCTCTCACTCCCATAATCGACAAAAGCTGCTTCTAAACTTTTTTCAACTCTTGTAATTTTGCCTTTATATATGTTTGATTTGTGTTGTTCACGTGTTCTGTTTTCAAGATCAAGATCATACAGACGCTGACCATCTACCATAGCAACTCTGAGTTCTTCAGGTTGAGTGGCATTTATAAGCATGCGTTTCATTATATTTCTGTCCTTTATTTAGGGCAGAGGAATTAATACATGAACGAACAAAGAAATGGTTAAGGAGAAACCACAAAGTTATATTGCCTGATTACACAAACATTATTTTTATATACACATTAAACAACAGTAAAATCAAGTTCCAACCCCCTTGAGGATTTTTTGATCTGGTATGTATAAACAATTTGTTTTAAGTGACAAGATTGAGTTTTTTTAATTAATATTGAATATCAAACAACAGAAATTTGTTGAGATCCAAATCTCTTACCTCGCCTCTAAAAAATTCTTTTATCCTATGTACAATGTACTAAAACTCTTGCACCTTTGGTGTAGTTATAAGTTGATGATCGCAAACTAATACAATCATTATTAAATCTTTCTATATTAATTATCATATAAAAAATAAAAAAAAATCTTTTTAGTCTCTGTAGTTGAACTAAAAAGTATGTAAATACACATTTACCTCAGTGGTATTTACAAAAAAATTCTGTAAATCAGCTTCATGGTAGCAGTGATGATCAAATCCATCAAACTAAATATTTTTTAAAATCTTCATGGGAGCATTATTTTAGCTAAATCGCCTACTAAATTTTTTTTAAAAAATATTATTATTTTCTAATAAATTATATATGCTAGCTTAGTATTTAATAGTCATATTATATTAAGAGGCCTTGTGGATAAATCCCTTAAATGCCAATCGTTAGTTCAGTTTATTGATATTACAACCGAGAGTGCTGGCCAGCGTTTAGATAATTATCTTTTTACATCATTAAAAGGGGTGCCAAAGTCCCATATTTATAAAATAATTAGAAAGGGCGAGGTACGTGTTAATAGCTCACGCATAAAACCAGAATATAAATTAAAATCAGGAGATAAAATTCGAATCCCTCCTATCCGTGTTGCGTATAGGAAAACTCCAATCCCACCTACTAGCAAGCTCCAGATTTCTTTAGAAAAAAGTATACTTTTTGAAGATGACTCATTTTTAGTGCTAAATAAACCGTCTGGTATCGCTGTTCATGGTGGTAGTGGTATAAAAATTGGATTGATAGAGGCCTTAAGATTGATAAAAAGAAATGCAGATTATTTTGAATTAGTCCACCGTATAGATAGAGAAACTTCCGGTTGTTTAATTGTGGCCAAAAAAAGATCCTCTTTAAAATACCTACAAGAACAAATGCGAGATAAAAAGGTGGTAAAAATTTACCATGCTCTTACGATCGGTAAGTGGCCAAGAGGCCTCAGAAGAATAGATTTGCCTCTTATGGCCTCTGACCAAAAAACTGGTGAAAAAATTGTACGCGTAAACCCCAAAGGTAAAAAATCAGTAACAATTTTCTCAGTTGTTAAGAGATTTCGTAATTTTACTTTATTGGAGGCATCATTAGAAACGGGGCGAACGCATCAAATTAGAGTTCATGCACAGCATAGCGGCTGCCCACTTGCCGGTGATACAAAATATGGTTTAGATGAAATAAATAGCAATATACGTAAAACTGGCTTAAAAAGAATGTTTTTGCACGCTAGCAATATAAAGTTCTCTTTGCCTTGTGGAAAATATATTTTTGTTGAAGCACCGATGCCGACTGACTTATCAAATTTTTTAAAAAAAATTGACTAGCTATGGTAATAAATAAACTACTCATATTCGATTGGGACGGAACTTTATGTGACTCGCTATCTCGTATTTCGTATTGCATTTTACTTGCAGCAAGAGAGAATGGTCATGTGCTCCCTCTAACATTAGACCCAAAGAGTGTAATAGGTCTAGGTTTATACCAAAGTTTTCAAACACTTTTTGACAAAGCTAGCGATGATCAAATAATGTCAATGTGTGCTTCATATTCTCGAATTTTTATTGAGCTGGATAATAATCCCTCGCCTATGTTTAGTGGGGCCTTAGGCTTGCTTCAAGATTTGAAAAAAGAAGGTTATTACTTGGCAATTGCAACAGGAAAAAGCAGAAAAGGTCTTAATAGAGCATTATTAGCTCATAAGTTAAATAAATTTTTTGATGCTAGTCGATGTTCCGATGAAACAAAGAGCAAACCCAATCCATTAATGTTAAATGAGATATTGGAAGAATTAAATATATTGCCAAAGAATGCGATAATGATAGGAGATACATCATACGACCTTCAGATGGCTTTAAATGCCAATATGCCATCAATAGGTGTCAGTTATGGCGCACATAAATCTGAGTGTCTTAAAAAATACGATCCACTTATCTGTATAAAAAAAATTGAGGAAATTAAATACATTGTAAAACAGTATTTTATGTAATTAAATTAATGTCATTTATATCATTTTTCTAAGCATTTTATTAAGCTCAATGAGTGGTAAGCCTATAATTGCCGTTGGGTCGGTAGAATGGATGGCTTCAACAAGTTTAATGCCAAGACTCTCAGATCTTAAACTTCCAGTGCAATCATAAGGTTTTTCATGATCGAGATAATCGTTGATTTCCTTATTTTTAAGTTTTCTAAATACTACAATTGTAGTTACTGTTTTTGTTTCTATTTTATTATCCTTAGTATTAAAAACACAGACACCGGTCAAAAAGGTTACTTTTTTCCCAGATTGAGCTTTTAATTGCCTGAAGGCTATTTTTTTATCATTTGGTTTAGAGATAATTTGTATGTCGTTTGTTTCTGAAGGCCATGAAATTGACTGCGAGCTGTCAGGATTCAACTTGTTCGAGTCGTTATTATTTATAAATGCAACCTGATCAGACCCAATTATAAGATGTGCTTGGTATTTTTTTGATTGCGAAAGGGCTTTTTCTACAGATAGTCGCTCCACTAAAGCATGTGGTGACTCGTTAACTTTAATCTTCTCATTAATATTTGGATGTGCCACTTCAAAAGGTATCAATAGCCTTTCCATAAGCTTTTTTCGATAAATCGACGACGAGGATAATATAATTTTTAATTCCATAAGAAATACCTCATTAATTATAATCGTTCAACATAACTTAGGTTAGAGCCTTAAACATAAAATGATTCCTAAAATATACATATATAAATATTATTCTGCTAATCTATATGATTATACGACTATTTTTTTGGATTTTCTTTGACAGATTTAGGTGCCGTCACTATCATTGCTCGAATATGCAAATCATTGAAAATGACACATACTTGCCTCAATATGTTGATCCTAGAAGATTATCAGCACAAGGGAAAACATTAACTGGATCGGTTGATTCTAAACTGCTCAGTAGAGTAAGAGGTGCTGTCACAGAGATAAGCTCTGCAATAAATGTAAATATGTCATTTTACCTAGAAGACCAAGGTCGTAGGGTTGTAAATATTAGGGCTTCAGTTCCTGTAAAAGTAATCTGCCAGAGATGTCTATCTAAAATGTCCCTAAAATTAGAATGTGATACAATTCTCTGTATTGTGTGGAATGACGACGAAGCAATCGCTCTACCTAAAAATTTAGAAGCATGGATTGTTTCTGAGAATAAAGCTAATTTAATAGATTTAATCGAAGAAGAATTGTTATTGGCATTGCCATTTGTTTCATACCATAATGAAAAAGAATGCAGTAATATATCTTTTAAAAATTGGTCTTCTGAGTCGAAAGAAAAAATTAACGAAGTCGAGATAAAACATAATCCTTTTCAAGCTCTTAAAAGCATGAAGGAAAAAATATAAAAAATAATTAGGAGTAATTCATGGCTGTTCAAAAAAGCAAGGTAACTAGAGCAAGACGCGGCATGCGTCGATCTCATGACGCTCTATCTGAGCCTGCATTAGCAACTGACTCAGTTAGCGGTGAAAAACATTACAGGCACCATGTAACTAAGGATGGTTTTTATCGTGGGAAAAAAATTCCTGAAGTTTCTAGTGACTAATTGCACTTCTAGTTGATAATAATTCTTTGACTGATTTTTTGCGCTTAGCAGTTGATGCAATGGGTGGTGACTCTGGAGTCAGTGTCACTATACCTGCTTCTTTGTTTTTTCTAAAAAATAATCCATCAGTATTTATTAGTTTTTATGGCGACTCAACTGAAATAAAAGCTCAGCTTTCAGATTACTCTGATATATTGAAAGCCGTGAGTGATCGCTTTGATGTAGTTCATTGTAAGTCAGAAGTTTCAATCAAAGAAAAGCCATCTTATTCTATAAGAAATAAAAAAAATACATCAATGTGGTGCGCAATAGAATCTCTTTCTAATAATATTAATTCAGCCTGTGTTAGTTCTGGAAATACTGGCTCTTTAATGGCTATTTCTTTGCAAAAAATTGGTTGCATAAAGGGTATAAGTCGTCCAGCAATCTGTTCTAAAATTCCAACATCTAACAGTTCGCTTAATGGCCATACATATCTGCTAGATCTGGGTGCTAACGTAGAATGCTCAGCAAAAAAATTACATCAGTTCTCACTAATGGCGTCACGCATGATCTCGGTAATTCATCATATCGATTTGCCTAGCGTAGCTCTATTGAATATTGGTGTTGAGGAAACGAAAGGTCATGAAGAGCTCTGGAATGCTGCAAAATTATTAAAGGCTGATAAAAATATAAACTATGTTGGTTTTATTGAAGGTAACTCTATTTTTAAAGATGAAGTGAATATTGTGGTATGCGACGGATTTACTGGTAATATTTCTATAAAGACGATGGAGGGTTTTGCAGAATTATCACATCAATATTTAAATAATGAATTATCTCTTAGCTTTTTTGGTAAGCTTGGAAAACTTATAGCAAACGCACCTTTAAAGAAGTTTTATAAAAAGCTGGATCCCTCTCAATATAATGGTGCAAGCTTTTTAGGCCTAAGGAAAGTGGTTGTAAAAAGTCATGGAAATTCAAGTATTGATGGATTTTATGCTGCGCTCAAATCAGCGATGATTGAGGTCAAACTCAGTCTTCCTGATAGAATTGAGCAAATATTTATAGAACATGTTGAATTTGCGGAAGACTAGATACTTATAAAAAAATGTAATGTTGGGGTTTTTTCATGAAAAAAAATGATTTTTGTAAAAATTTAGGTCTTATTTTTCCAGGTCAGGGATCACAAAGAATTGGTATGTTGTCTGATTTAGCAAAAAACCACTCGGTCATAATAGAAACTTTTAAGGAGGCTAATGATGCTCTTAAATATGATTTATGGGATTTATCACAAAACGGAACTAAAGAAGATATCCTCCTTACCGAGCGCACACAACCACTCTTACTAACAGCTAGTGTAGCGATATGGAAATTATGGTGCCAACTTAACGGCCCCACACCCGGATATATGGCTGGACACAGCTTAGGTGAATGGTCTGCCCTTGTCTGCTCCGGTGTTATAAATTTTGATGATGCTGTAAGAATTGTAAGAAAAAGGGGAGCTTACATGCAGAATGCAGTACCTTTAGGAGAAGGCGCTATGGCAGCAGTCATTGGCCTTGATGACGAAATCATTAAGTCCGTCTGCTTAGAGAGTTGTAAAGGCCAGGAAGTTACAGCAGTAAATTTTAATTCACCAGGGCAAGTCGTTATAGCAGGGAATAAAGAAGCGGTTCATAGAGCTATGGCTAGATGTAAGGAGATTGGTGCAAAGAGAATCTTACCAATACCAGTGAGTGCACCTTTCCATACGAATTTAATGAGGCCAGCTGCACAAAAATTATCAGAGGATATAAACAAAATAAAATTTTCTGCACCATCAATACCAATAGTCCATAATATAAATGCTAAAACCCAATTAGAACCGGATTCAATAAAAGAGTTGATGATAGAGCAAATTTTCAAACCTGTATTATGGGTTGACTGTGTAAAAACTATGGTAAATAGTGGGGTAACTAATATCGTCGAATGCGGTGCTGGAAAAGTTTTGAGTGGGCTATGTAAGAGGATTAATAGCTCTTTATGTGTTTACTCCACTGAAGATGAGTCCGCATTAAATCAGACTTTATCTAGTTTTAAGTGAAAAGTATTTCTTTATTTAATAAGGATTTTAAATATGAGTTTTGAAGATAAAATTGCTCTAGTTACTGGGGCAAGCAGAGGTATAGGTGCTGCTATAGCAAATAGTCTCGGATCGTTTGGAGCAACAGTAGTTGGTACAGCAACCTCTAGTGATGGAGCAAAAAAAATATCAGAACGATTTAAAAATCTAAATATTAAAGGTGAGGGACATATACTTAATGTTAGTGATTCAGATTCTGTTGAAAATATTATAGCTTCGATTAAAGCTAAATATGAAGCACCCTCAATTTTAATTAATAATGCTGGAATCACTAAAGATAATATTTTGTTACGCATGAAAGATGAAGAGTGGCTGGATGTAATGGATACAAATCTAAATGCTATCTATCGACTTTCTAAAGCCTGTCTTAGAGGTATGACCAAAGCCCGCTGGGGTAGAATCATTACAATTGGTTCTGTTGTTGCTTCAACTGGTAACCCAGGTCAGACCAATTATTCAGCAACAAAAGCAGGTGTTCTTGGTTTTACCAAATCATTAGCTAGAGAATTAGGCCCAAGAAATATTACAGTAAATTGTATATCTCCTGGTTTCATAGATACAGATATGACTAAAAATCTCCCAGAAGCAACTCGTGAAGAACTTTTAACTTCAGTTCCATTAGGAAGATTCGGAAGTCCCGAGGAGGTGGCAGAAGTTGTAAGTTTTCTTGCTGGAGACACTGGAGCGTACATTACTGGGGAAAATATCCATGTTAATGGAGGCATGTATATGCCATAAACCACTGTTATATAACAATAAATAATGTATTTTTCTGAAATGCTTACAAGGCGTGTTATTTCGATGTAAAATGCGGCACAGTAAGACAATAATTTAATTATTTATTTGTTCCCAGTAATGGATAATTTATTTTTGGAACTTTTGAAGTTAAAAGTATCTAACTTAACTTAATATATAAAGTCAGTTACTTTAAAGACATAGGAGATAACAAATATCATGAGTAGCATCGAAGAACGCGTAGCAAAAATGGTTGCAGAGCAATTGGGTGTCAAAGAAGCAGATGTTAAGTCATCATCTTCTTTTGTCGAGGATCTTGGAGCTGACTCTCTAGATACTGTTGAGTTGATCATGGCTTTAGAGGAAGAGTTTGATACAGAAATTCCCGATGAGGATGCTGAAAAAATAGCGACTGTTCAAAACGCTATTGACTATATTAATTCAAACCTTACATAGATTAAGAAACTTTAAAAAAACCGCTTATATAGGCGGTTTTTTTGTGCCTGCAATTTTTTTTAATTTTTGTTTTAATTAGGTATGAAATTAAATCATAAAGCTTTATCGACAATAAATGGTCAAGTTGAGACTAAGATTTCGATCACAGATCGAGGTCTTGCTTACGGTCACGGAGTATTTGAAACAGTGAGAGTTTCAAAGAGTGCAGCTTCTTTACTTAATCTACATATAGCTCGACTAGTTAATGGTTCAAAAACGTTAGGTATATCTATCGATGAAGTCTTAGTAGAAAAATACTTTTATGACCTTCTTCGCCTAAGTCACACAGATGGTATTGTAAAAATAATTATTACAGCCGGAAGTTCACAAAGAGGTTATGCATATAATAAACCACAGGGCACTTGTTATATAATGCAATGGTTCGCTATTTCCCCTATTCCTTTATCAATCAAAAATGATGGGGCTGCATTAAAAAAATGTAATTATCGTTTACCCCATTCTGATAAACTGGCTGGTTTAAAGCATCTAAATCGGCTTGATCAAATAATTGCAAGGGCAGAATGGTCTGATGAGTTTTATGATGGATTAATGTTAGATCAAGATGATAATATTATTGAATGCACGAGTAATAACGTCTTTATCTTAAAAGACGAAATCTGGGCAACTCCTAAAATCGATAGATGTGGTGTTGCAGGAGTCATGCGAGAATATTTAATGAGCGAATTGTTGCC
>NYXF01000104.1 GCA_002685455.1 Porticoccus sp.
CCATGGAATATGTACATATAACGAAAGTGGAGGAAGTTGTAACTCTGAAGAACGCATATGAGCACTTTTAAGATATCGAGTGTTTATTTAAAGACAACTGTTTTATTCGCATAAATTAAAATTCTATTTTCAATATGTCTTCTTATAGCTCTGGAGAGAACAACTCGTTCTAAATCTCTACCTTTCCTAGTTAAATCTGTAATCTGATCATGATGAGAAACACGAACTATATCTTGCTCTATAATCGGCCCCCCATCAAGCTCCTCAGTGACATAATGGCTTGTAGCACCAATTAATTTTACTCCCCGTTCGTGAGCTCTGTGGTATGGTTTCGCACCTACAAATGCAGGTAAAAATGAATGATGTATGTTAATGATCTTCTCGGGATATCTTTTAATAAAGTTAGGCGACAATATTTGCATATACCTAGCTAAAATTATTAGGTCTACATCAAGACCGCTTAATATCTTATTTTGCTGCTGTTCGGCTTCTATTTTATTTTCCTTTGTAACTTTAATAAAATAAAAAGGAACCTCATAAAAATTAACTAGCTCTTCTGCGTCCACATGGTTGCTCAAGACAGCAACGATTTGGCAATCTAAATCACCATTTTTATGCTTATGTAGTAAATCAGCCAAACAATGATCATATTGCGAGACCATTATAGCTACTTTATTTTTTATTTGATTAGACTTTAGCCGCCAATCCATATCATATTTTTTAGCAATTTTCTTAAAATCTTCAAGAAATTCATTTTCACAAAGTGAAAAATCTGACACATCCCACTCCAGCCTCATTAAAAAGAGATTACTTTCTGTATCCAAATGTTGATTAGCATGCAAAATATTTGCATTATGAGCTAATAAAAAACTAGTAACTGCTTCAATAATACCTTTCCTATCAGGGCAGCTAACAAGAAGTGTGGCTGTTTTTTCCATGATATTCCTCTAAGTGCAGGGTTTGGTAAATTAATGCTACTAACTGCCCAAACCGTTATATGAGATTAAAGATAATTTTTTTACTAATTCTGCCATTGCTTGACTTCGGTGACTAATCTTATTTTTTAAATCATTCTCTAGTTCGGCAGATGTACATCCCAGTTCTGGTATATAAAAAATAGGATCATAGCCAAAACCTTGAGAGCCTTGTGATTTTAATGCAATTAATCCTTCCCAACTACCTTGGGCAATAATTGGGGTAGGGTCATTTGGGTATTCTATTTTTACTATTATACATTGATAACGTGCTTTTCTTTCAGAGAGAGGAACACCTTTTAAGAGTGATAGCAATTTTGATATATTTTCTTGGTCTGTTGAATCATCTCCAGCAAAACGTGAAGAATAAATTCCAGGGGCCCCGTTTAAAAAGTCAACTTCTAAACCTGAATCATCCGCAATAGAGGGGAGATTTGTCAGCCTTGAAGCATGCCTAGCCTTGATGAGTGCATTCTCGACGAAGCTTAAACCGTTTTCTATGGCGTCAGGCACATTAAACTCAGATTGTGGCTGAATTTTGATAGCAAGATTACTAAACAGACGCTTAAACTCTCGCAGTTTACCTTTATTACTAGTCGCAATTACAGCTTTCATAAATTTTTATCATATAATTTATTATTACTATTAGAGATGTTACTGTAAATTTTATTATTTTTCATAATAAAATTTTTTTTGAAATGAGATTGGAAAATTTTCCCCACCTTTATTTGGCTTTACGTTAATTGTGAACTTTAAAATATCTTCGTTGTAATATTCAAATGGCGCTATATAGTAAATTGCGTCCTGATCCTTAATTTCAACAAAGTTCAATTTTTGTTTTTGCGCAAGCATATTTGATATATTGCCATTAATATCAACCTCTTCCCCTCCAATTTTTCCATTTAAAGTTACTCCAACAGTAACTAGTCCTTTGTCTTTGCCCCGAGCTATACCATATATTCCAGCTATTTTTGGAAGGATGAAACTACTATTGAAAGCACTAAAGAAAACCCTGTACTCACCAAAATCAATGTATGGTTTTTTTTCCGCTAATGAGGGAAGAGAAAAAAAAGCTAGAAAATAAAATAAAATAATTTTTTTTAAATTAATCATTAGTCCAAGCGCTCAAAAAAGTCGACATTGTATTCATTTAGTTAATAGATAAATTGCTGTGTCGGAAAATAAATTGGGTAAAATCTCTTTAAAAATTTTGTCGGCTAATTTTTCCGCAGCAAATTCTCTAGTTTCAATACGTATATTTTTTTTCTCACAAAGAGTCTCGAAATCTGTGACTGTACAGAAATGTATATTGGGTGTGTTATACCATTGGTAACTTAACTTTTTTGTTACGGGCATTCGACCATAAAAAGCTAGAGATATTCTGGCACGCCAATAACCAAAATTCGGAAAAGTTACAATACAACTTTTACCTACTCTAAGCATTTCATCTAATACAAGATCTGGATTTTTCATTGCTTGCAGGGCTTCAGTCATTATTACAGTATCAAAACTTTTATCAGAAAACTGAGACAAACCGATATCAAGATTGGTTGCGATAACATTGACATTATTAGATATTGCTTCAGTAATTTTCTCTGGATCAATTTCTAAACCATAGCCTTCAGCTTGTTTTTCTAGCTTGAGTTCTTTAAGTAGTAAGCCATCCCCACAAGCCAGATCTAAAATTCTACTCCTTGGCATTATCCATTTTTTTATAATCTCTAAATCAGTTCGTCGGTTCATGAAGTTTTTCCTGGCACAACAACACTTTGGTCCCTAGCACTATTTTCAGCAAGTATACGATTCATATATGCAGTGAGAGTTTTTTCATAATTTTCATTCTTAAGTAAAAATGCATCGTGACCCATATTAGATTCAATAGCAGCATACGAAACATTTTTTTTTGCGTCTATTAGAGCACTCACGATTTCTTCTGAACGTGCTGATGAGAAACGCCAGTCAGACAAAAAAGAAATGATTAAAAAATCACATTCAGCTGTACTAAATGCTTTCACTGGATCATTATCGTACTCTCTTGCTAAATCAAAGTAGTCTAATACCCTTGTCATTAATAAGTAGCTATTTGCATCAAAGCTACTAGAAAATGTATCTCCTTGATGGCGTAAGTAACTCTCAACTTCGAATTCTACTGGATTATATTGCCCTTGTTGAAAAGAACCAGCACTAATTGACCTCCCAAATTTATTTCCCATTTGCTCATCAGATAAATATGTTACATGACCAATCATTCTTGCAAGAGCTAACCCATTACGTGGCTGGGTGTTCATTTCTATAAAATTACCATCTTGAAAATCAGGATCTGATTTAATGGCATTTCTGGCCATTTCATTGAACGCAATATTTTGTGCAGTTAACCTCATGGCAGAAGCTATAACTATCGCATGATCGATTCTATTTGGAAACTCAAGGGCCCAGCGCATAGCCTGCATCCCACCTAAGCTACCACCAATTACAGCCGCCCATTTTTTTACATTAATTTTATCAGCTAGTTTAGCTTGACTTTTAACCCAGTCCCGAGCTCTTAAGGGTGGGAAGCTTAGGCCCCAAATTTTTCCTGTTTCCGGATTTAACGAGTTGGGCCCAGTACTGCCGTGGCATCCTCCTAAGTTATTGGGACAAACAACAAAAAAATGATTAGTATCAATAGATTTCCCAGGGCCTATATAATTATCCCACCACCCCGGTTTCCAGTCAGTTGGTGAGTGATATCCTGCAGCGTGATGATGACCACTTAGTGCATGGCATACGAGGACAGCATTACTTCCGTCAGCATTGAGTTGGCCGTAAGTTTCTATTACTAACTGATAATTCTCTAAGGTTCTGCCGCAAGCTAACTCAAGTGGCTCCTCAAATTCAATTGTTTCTGGGACTACAAGACCTACAGAATTTTGTGGGATTTCATCTGGCATTTAGATCTAATTTTCTCCATAGAAATACGGTAAGGACGAATTTTTAGTTTATTCTACGCTATATATTTTTAGATATAACTAAATACTTAACAATGTTATTTAAAAATTTTTTAAAATACAGGCGGATAAATGTTCTTACCTAAAAATACCTATTACTGCTAGTGACCATTGATCTTCCCAATTTTTGGTTGGTGGGAGCTTGAAGTTACTGCGTACAAATTGCGACATCCTACCTTCTGCAAGTGCCAGCAGCATATTTGCTGTTACAGCTGCTGTAAATACAGTTCGGATACCATTGTTAATTTCAGCTTCACGCAATACCTGTTTTAATTGTGTTTCTATACGATCGAATAATTGTTTAATTCGCACTTGAAGCTTCACCGCTTCGCCTGTTAATGCGTCCCCAGTTAACAGCTTAGTGATTCCTGGATTTCGCTCAGAAAAAGTTAACATTAGAGTAAGTATTTTATAGCAACGATCAGATACATTTGATTCTTCTTCCAAAATAAGTCGTATACGGCTGAATATAGTACCCTCTATGAAATCAATTAAACCCTCATACATTTTTGTTTTACTGGGAAAATGCCTATAAAGAGCTGCTTCCGACACACCTATTTGTTCTGCTAGTTTTGCAGTTGTTATTTTTCCGCCAGGAGTCTTTTCTAACATCAAAGCCAGGGACTGCAGTATTTGTTGTTTCTTTGAATTTTTACTAGAAGCCATTTACAGACTGTTACCTACCTTTTGCCCAGTAATTTTTGTACCAACACCCTGGTCGGTGAAAATTTCTAATAAGGCTGCATGATTTATTCGGCCATCTATGATGTGAGCACTTTTCGTTCCACATTTTACAGCACTCAGAGCACAATTAATTTTGGGAAGCATGCCTCCAAAAATAGTTTGATCAGCAATTAAATCATCCACTTGCTTAACTGACAAGCCTGTTAAAACCTTGCCATCTTTATCTTGTAAACCCGAAACATTAGTGAGAAGCATTAATTTTTCAGCTCTCAAAACCTCAGCAATTTTTCCAGCTACTAAGTCAGCATTTATATTGTATGAGTTACCCTCATCGTCTGTACCAATCGGTGCTATTACCGGTATAAAATCACTAGATGTCAGCATTTCTATGACATCAGTATTTATGCTAACGACTTCCCCTACCTGACCTATATCTAAAATTTCTGGCGCTTGAAGTTCAGGCGTTTTTTTCTTTGAGGTACTTCCCGATAACTTTAATTTCTTAGCTTTAATTAGTTGCCCGTCTTTCCCCGTAACCCCGACAGCTTTACCTCCAGCTTGATTTATGAGATGGACGATCTCTTTATTTACTGCTCCTCCTAAAACCATCTCAACAATATCCATAGTTTTACTGTCAGTTACTCGCATACCATTAACAAAATGTGACTCAATGCCAAGATCAGATAATAAATCTCCAATCTGTGGTCCGCCACCATGAACTATTACTGGATTAATACCAACTAGTTTCATCATGACTACGTCTCTAGCAAAACCAGTCTTCAATTTCTCGTCTATCATTGCATTGCCACCAAACTTGATCACAACGGTTTTTCCTGTGAATTTTTGAATATAAGGCAATGATTCTGAGAGAACCTTAGTGATATTTTTAGCTGCTTCTATTGATAATGACATTTTCAATCCTAGTTGAGCTTAATGTTTTATATTATTTCATGTGTACATAACTATTATAACTGTTTATTTTTCATTTTAATCTTTTGTGATATTTTTGAAATAAGCTGTCTTGATAATTCAGTTTTTCTTAATCTTGGATAAAATACTGAACCGTCACCATCAATTAATAAAACTTCGTTATAGTCACTATCGAAACCAACAGATCGTTTTGACACATCATTAGCTATTATTAAATCAAGTTTTTTTCTTTTTAATTTTTCACGAGCAATTTTTTCTAAACATTCAGTTTTTTCTGGGGTTTCGGCTGCAAAACCAACTGTGAAAGGCTTATTGCTGAGACCTCCAATATCACTCACTATATCTGGATTTTTAATAAAACTTATATCTACCAATTCGTTATATTTTTTTATTTTCCTGTCAGATATATGTTTTGGACGATAATCTGCTACAGCAGCACAGGCAATAAAGATTTGACAGCAAGAAACTTCTTTCATTGAGGCTTCATACATTTCCCTAGCACTTTTAACATGAATAATTCTAGTCCTTTCTGGTGGATCTAGATTGGTAGGTCCACTTATTAATATTGTTTCTGCGCCAGCCTCAACAGCGGCTTCTGCAAGAGCATAACCCATTTTTCCAGAACTGTTATTACTTATATAGCGAACTGGATCAAGATCTTCTCTTGTTGGACCGGCAGTAATCACTACCTTCACCCCATTAAGGGACCCGGTTTCAAAAATTTTAGCAGTGAGTAATGCAATATTTGTTGGTTCAATCATCCTTCCTGGGCCTAAATCACCACATGCTTGGGAGCCATCATCTGGGCCAAATACTCTTACTCCCCGCTTTTTCAGGCACAAAAGGTTACTTTGAGTACTTTTATTTTTCCACATTGCTTGATTCATAGCAGGAGCAATAGCAATCGGTGAGCGACTAGCCAAGCAAACAGTTGATAGTAGATCGTCAGCTTGGCCATTTGCAATTTTAGCTAAGAAATTCGCGGATGTAGGTGCTACTAGTATCACATCAGCCCATTTCGCAAGCTCAATATGGCCCATAGCGGCCTCAGCTTTTGGATCTAACAGTTTTGTATGTACAGGATTTTCCGACAAAGCTTGCAGTGTCAAGGGAGTTATGAAGTCATGAGCTGAATGAGTCATCACGACTTTAACAGAGGCGCCTAGATCTTTGAGGCGTCTAATAATCTCACCACTTTTATATGCCGCTATACCGCCTGTAACACCAAGCAAGACACGTTTATTAATCAAGGAGTGCATTTTTAATACCTTAAAAATATTATTATGAGTTCTAACTATGAGTTCTATTAGTTAACGTCATGATCTTTAATCCTTAGTCAACTTTTATTATATCATTACAAAAATAAAGATTTTGTTTTTTAAATACAAACAAACAACGAGAATATATGTTGATTCAATTAAGAGGTTCTGGTATAAAACTTCCTTTGTTAATTTTGAGTAAAAAATTCATAAATTCTTTCAATTTTATAACTAATGAATAGTCGTCAAGGTTGACGATTCGAGCATCAGAGGCAAATGCAATGTCCAAAGTATGTCAAGTCACTGGTAAGCGACCAATGTCAGGAAATAACGTTTCTCACGCGAAAAATAGAACACGTCGTCGATTTGAGCCTAACCTTCATTCGCATAGATTTTGGGTCGAAGAAGAGAAGCGCTTCATTAAACTTCGTCTCTCAGCAAAAGGAATTCGTATAGTTGATAAATTAGGTATCAAGAGAGTTCTTGAGGATATTCGTAAGCGCGGTGAAAGTGTCTAAGGAGAAATAATATGGCTAAAGGACGAGATAAAATCAAGTTAGTTTCAAGTGCTGGCACAGGTCATTACTACACCACTGATAAGAATAAAAGAACTCAACCTGATAAACTTGAATTTAAAAAATATGATCCAGTGGTCAGGAAACATGTACCATATAAAGAATCAAAAATTAAATAAAAGTAATTTGGTAATACTAAATTATATGAAGTCTACAAACCTCGAGAAATCGGGGTTTTGTTTTTTTAAGATAGATAATCTCATCAGATTCTATATGAGGTGCATATGCCTGAATTACCAGAGGTAGTTGTTACTTTGCAGGGAGTCCTTCCTCATATCTTAGGAAAAAAGATATCGCATATAACCATCAGAAATCCTAATTTGCGGTGGCCTGTTCCTAGAGATTTATCCAAAAAATTAAGTGGTCGAAAACTCGAAAGTGCCAGACAGCGTTCAAAGTATATGCTCTTTAAGTTTTCCCATGGACATATGATGATTCACTTAGGGATGTCTGGAAATCTCAAAGTTTTACCAAATGGCGCCAGCCCCGAGAAACATGACCACGTGGATATATATTTTGATGGCAAGATCATATTGCGATTCTCAGACCCCAGAAGATTTGGTTCTATTTTATGGGTCGACGGAATCCCAGAGAGACATAAGTTGCTAAAAAATTTAGGTCCAGAACCATTTTCACCTGAATTTAGCGCTGCGCATTTGTACTCTTTGTCACGCGGTAGGACTGTGACTATAAAACAATTCTTGATGGACAATAAAAATTTAGTAGGCGTGGGTAATATTTACGCAAATGAGGTCCTATTTTTAAGTGGCATAAATCCAAAAAGAGCAGCAGGACGTATCTCTCTTAGTTCCTATGATAATTTAGCCTCCAATGTGATCAATGTCCTCACAAAAGCAATTAAACAAGGTGGTACGACATTACAGGATTTCTCTGGTAATGAGGGTAAGTCTGGTTATTTTAGGCAGGAACTTTATGTATATGGTCGAGGAGGCAAGCCTTGCTTGAAATGCAAAAAACCTCTTAAGGAAATAAAGTTAGGGCAAAGATCATCTGTATATTGTTCAGCTTGCCAGAAATATTAATTAACTATAGCAATGCGAACTTCATTTTAAGTGAATCCCTCACACAAGGGGGCACAAAGCCATTAATATCGCCACCGAGTGATCCAATTTCTTTGACTAATGAGGATGAAATATAAGATAGTTTCTCTGAAGGAGTAAGAAATATACTTTCAATGTTAGGAGAAAGGGCACGATTCATATTGGCCAGTTGAAATTCATATTCAAAGTCAGATACTGCACGCAGGCCACGAAGAATTGCGTCAGCATTTTGGTCTTTAACAAAATTTACTAAGAGATAGTCAAAACCAATAACTTTTACATTATTAAAATTCGTTAAAGCTTCACGAGCTAATTCGATCCTCTCCTCCATGTCAAAGAGTGGGTCCTTCCTTTTACTACTCGCAACTGCTACCACTACATGATCAAAAAGACTACTTGCTCGCCCCACAAGATCAATATGACCATTAGTTATGGGATCAAATGTTCCGGGATACACTATTGTTTTCAATTTTTTGGCTCTCTAGTTTTTTCCATAGTATATGAATTAGTTCAGGTGCTCAATTTCTAAGATAAAGCTTATAGGCAACCTGTCCAGCTAGGTTATCTCTGAGCAGCACCCAGTTTTTAGGAACTGTTGCTGTTGTTTGATGCCTTGTAGTTTCAATGTAAATATAGGAAGGTTTTGAGAGCAACCCACCTCTTTCTAGAATTTCGCAACACATTGGAATTAAATTAGACATAAAAGGAGGATCCAAAAAAATTATGTCAAAAGGCTCCTTTATATTATTTTCATTTAGCCATGTAATTGCATCTGCTTTGATAATAGTCGTACTTTTGAGATTGAGTCGCGAACAACTTTTTTTCAAAGCTATATATGCAGAATGATCTTTCTCTATCATTGTAATATTTTTCGCTCCACGCGAGGCAGATTCAATTCCTAAAGATCCTGAGCCAGCGAAGAGATCTAGGCAGTTTGAATTTTTAACATCTTGGCTTATCCAATTGAAAAGAGTCTCTTTGATTCGACTTCCAGTGGGCCTTAAGCCGATGGTATCTGAAAAGATTATTTTTTGTCCCCGGAGCTCTCCTCCGATAATGCGAACTTGATTACTTGATTTATTTTTTGAAAATGTAAAATTATTTGAGTTTTTCAAAGCGTTTTTCTCATTTTAAAGTGGTAGCATACATTGTTATATTTCGTAGGGGGAGAATAATATTGGGATCAGATACAAAAAAAAATTGTTCAGAGGACAAAGATATTAATATGAAGCCCGCCAAAAAAAAGACTTTTATGGGATTTTTTTCACGCTCTGAAAAAACTATGTCTGGCTCTAAAAATGAATTAGAAGAAAGTAACAATGAGATTCAAAATGTTGGTTCAGCATCAGAAGTCATAGATAGAAACACAGAGAAGTCTAGCGATTTAAATATCGAAAAAAATAGTATCAGGAATAAATTTCGTAACGCTCTTTCAAAAACGGGACTCAAAATTAATGACTTCTTTTTAACTGAACAAAAGATCGATGATTGTTTATTAGAAAATCTTGAAGATAAACTTATATTAGCAGATGTTGGCATAGAAACGACAGAGGAAATAATTGACGAGCTCTCAGACCGTTTTAAGAGATCTAAGTCAGTTAATAAAAGTATATTATTTGAAAGCCTGCAAAAGATTTTAATAAAAAAACTTGCGGGCTCTCAGGAAAATTTAGAGATAGACCACAAAAAATCACCATTTATAATACTCGTTGTTGGTGTTAACGGAGTGGGTAAAACTACAACTATTGGAAAAATTGCCAGTCACTATAATAAAAAAAATAAAACTATTATGTTAGCAGCTGGGGATACGTTCAGAGCAGCTGCAGTTGAGCAACTCAGAGACTGGGGAAAAATTAATAACGCATCTGTAATTTCGCAAGGAACAGGAGCTGATAGTGCATCTGTAATATATGATGCTATTGAATCTGCACGATCAAATGATATTGATATACTAATTGCTGATACAGCAGGAAGATTGCACACAAAAGATCACTTGATGGAAGAGCTAAAAAAAATTAAACGTGTAATTACAAAAATCGATAGCTCGGCTCCTCACGAAGTTTTACTCGTCATAGATGCTGGGACCGGACAAAATGCTATAAATCAAATGAAAGAATTTAATAACGCTGTTACTGTAACTGGCTTAGTTATTACTAAGTTCGACGGGACAGCAAAAGGAGGAATTATTTTTTCGTTAGTGAAAAAATTCGGAGTACCCGTTCGTTTTGTTGGTTTGGGAGAAAATCTTGATGACTTACAACCATTCGATATTGACTTTTACGTACAAGCCCTGCTAGATGGCAGCAACCGGAATTCCTGACGTATGATTTTTTTTGATAAAGTCAGTAAACGATATCCCTCTGGAAATCAGGCCTTAACAAACTTGAGTTTCGAACTAGGGATAGGCGAAATGGCTTTTTTAACTGGGCGCTCTGGTGCTGGAAAGAGCACCCTCCTTAAGCTGATCATTTTAATGGAAAGGCTAACGAGTGGTCAGTTGCTCATTGATGGAAAGAACCTCAGCCGTATTAAGCGTAATCAAATTCCGATATATAGGCGAAATATAGGGGTTGTATTTCAAAACCATCAGTTGCTTTTTGATAGAAACATATTCGATAACGTTGCATTACCACTAATAATCTCAGGTTTGCGGCCACGTGACATCGAGAGAAGAGTCAGGGCTGCTCTTGATAAAGTTGGTCTATCAGGTAAAGAAAAAATGAATCCAATTTTGTTATCAGGAGGAGAACAGCAGCGATTAGGAATAGCGAGGGCCATTGTTCATAAGCCAAAAATATTACTGGCTGATGAGCCTACTGGAAATCTTGATCCCCAGTTATCTGAAGAAATTATGAATGTTTTTAAAAGATTTTGTGAAGCCGGTGCAACAGTACTCATAGCCTCTCATGACTTGGAGCTTGTTTATTCTATGAAACAACGCTTATTGAAGCTAGAGGGAGGTTTTTTAGTGGAGGATATAAATTTTTATGATTCAGAATCGTAGGCGAAAAGTTGAGGCTAAAACACCCTTAAGTTTGTCATCTAGATATGATTTGCATAAAAAAACTTTTGTTGCTGGAATCCAAAGTTATTTTTACAGTCATCACGTGGCTTGCCGAAGTGCAGTCCATAGAATATTTATAGAACGTTTCCAATTTTTAAGTATCTCGTTTGTTGTCGCAATAGCATTGAGTCTACCTTCTGTATTTTATATTGCAGTAATTAATCTTGAGAAAATAGCTGATATAACAGATAGTTCTAACAGAATTACTATATTTTTAAAGCTTTCAGCTACAGAGACAGAAATTAAAGACTTTAGGGATAAGTTAAGCCAAGATAGCGAAATTTTAGCTGTCAAATATATATCTAGACAACAGGGTCTTGAAGAATTCCAGAAAGATTACGGTCTCGGTGACGTGCTAGAAATGTTGGATGAAAATCCATTGCCAGCAGTGCTCATTATTCAGCCAGGCAGCAATGTCGAAAATAATTCAGAATCCGTTAAAAAGTTAGTCACTGAATTAAAAGGGGAGAGACTCGTAAAAAATGTTCAAGTTGACATGATTTGGCTAAAGAGATTGCAAGCAATATTGTTGGTTGGTGAAAGACTATCACTAACTCTTGGTGTCATTTTGGTTTTTGCGGCATTATTAATTATTAGTAACGCAGTCGGGTTGGCTTTAAATAGCCGTAGTAATGAAGTTGTAGTTATCAAGCTCATAGGAGGCACTGATGGTTATGTTCGCCGGCCATTTCTGTATACTGGATTTTTATATGGCATTTTAGGTGGAACTTTATCATGGATTTTTAGTGCCATTACTATCTATTGGTTATCAGTGCCTGTAAGTAAGCTTTCTACTTTATATCACAGCTCTTTTAAACTAGAGGGTTTAAGTCTTTTCGGTTTGGTACCACTTTTAATTATAGGTGTAAGTCTTGGCTTGCTTGGTGCGTTGTTGGCAGTTTCAAGACAGCTATCAACTATTGAGCCTAAATAATTTTTATTGATTTAAAACAGTTAGTTATGCTATATTAATGTTATAGCGTTAAATTTTTAACAAAAGTTACTTTAAAATTTATTTTTGGATTTTTGAAATCATCATGAGCAAAAATTTACAACCTTTAGATTGGATGGCTCCTGGAGCAAATATAGCTGCGTATATTCAAGGTGCCAATGCCGTAGGACTTCTTTCAGTTGAAGAGGAGCGCTCCCTTGCCGAAGATCTTTATTATAACGAAGATCTTGATGCCGCAAGACGATTGGTTATGTCTCATCTTCGTTTTGTTGTTTATATTGCCCGATCTTATAATGGTTATGGCTTACCCTTGGGTGATCTCATTCAAGAAGGAAACGTAGGTTTAATGAAAGCGGTTAAGCGCTTCAATCCTGAAAAAAACGTTCGTTTAGTTTCTTTCGCAGTACATTGGATCAAAGCTGAGATACACGAATATGTCTTAAGAAATTGGCGTATAGTTAAAGTTGCTACAACAAAAGCTCAACGAAAACTGTTTTTTAATTTACGCGGCGCAAAAAAGAATCTATCTTGGCTTACCAATAAGGAAGCCCAAGCAATAGCAGAAGATCTTGGTGTAGATATTTCCCAAGTTATGGAAATGGAGAAACGTCTCTCAAATTACGATGAGTGCTTTGATTCTTCTTCAGATGAAGAGGACGATGCCCATCAGGCACCCGTGCTTTATTTAGAGGATAAAGAAGCTGATCCAGCTACATTGGTTGAGTCTGCAGAAACGATGGATAATAGCCATAATCTTATGGTTGAAGCACTGGATAAATTAGATAATCGTAGTCGAGATATCATAAAAAGTCGCTGGCTAAAAGATGAAAAAGATACATTACATGAGCTAGCTGCAAGGTATAATGTTTCTGCTGAACGGATAAGGCAGCTTGAAAAAAATGCAATGAAAAAAGTTCGTCTGACTATGGAAACATGAGCTTCAATAAACTGTAAGCTCAAATAGCCGCACTTTGTGCGGTTTTTTTTTAAGCAATTTTGATACTCCCAAGAAGTTAATTAATAAAATAAACGTGAAATGAATATATTAGGATGCATTACAGCTTTACTAGGTTTTTTTGCTGTTGCATTGGGCGCTTTTGGGGCTCATGCACTAAAAAATAGCGCCTCACCAGAAATGCTAAATATTTGGCAAACTGCTGTTCACTATCAAATGTTTCATGTATTGGCTCTATTATCGGTAATTCTATTAGAGCGCTTAGACGCTAACGTTAGGATGCAATGGAGCATCGTCGGGTGGCTTTTCGTAATGGGATGCGTTATTTTTTCAGGTAGCCTTTATTTATTAGTTATCACCGAGATTCAGTTATTTGGCGCTATAACTCCAATAGGCGGGAGTTTATTTTTAGCTGGTTGGATCGGATTATTCTATTGTTTAGTGACTATTTCGAAGAAAAATAAACCTCAGCTACCTGATTGATACTTCTTAAAGAAAATGGAGCCGCTACAATTGGAAAATCCTAGGCCTGAATTTAAAAAAAAATCTGTAAAGAGTTATGTGTTGCGAACTAGTAGGATTACAGATCGACAAAAATTAGCTTTTAAAAGATATTGGATAAACTTTGGCTTAAGTCTTTATGACGGCGTGTTTAATTCGATCTCACAGTTTGGTCGGAGTGCTCCTCAAGTTCTAGAAATTGGATTTGGAATGGGAGAATCTTTATTTGAAATGACCCAGCTTGAGCCAGATAAAGATTTTATAGGTATTGAGGTACACACTCCGGGCGTTGGAAGATTAATAAATAATGCTGGAGTTCATGCGTTAAAAAATCTTAAAGTATATATGGCGGACGCCAAAGACGTTCTAGAAGATTGCATCATTGATAGCAGCCTGCATCGTATACAAGTATATTTTCCTGATCCATGGCATAAGAAAAAACACAATAAGCGTCGCTTGATACAAGCTGAATTTGTTGAATTTATGAGATCTAAATTAGAGGTAGGAGGCCTATTACATTTAGCTACTGATTGGGAGCCTTATGCAGAGCAGATGTTGAACGTGATGGAGAATTCTGCTGGATATGAAAACTTAGCTGGTCAGGGAAATTACTCTAAAAAACCGGATTTTCGACCAGTTACCAAGTTCGAATTTAGAGGGAAAAGGTTAGGGCATAAAGTTCGGGATCTTTTGTATACCAGAATATCATAGGTTATCGTATGTATCTGATATCAGGTTTAAGTTGAAAAATTATCACCGTATGGGAGGTATATTGTGAATAAAAAAGTGGCCGTTGTTCTATCTGGTTGTGGAGTTTTTGATGGCTCAGAAGTATACGAAGCAGTGATTACACTATTATGCTTAGATAAACTAGATTTGAAGGTGCAATGTTTTGCCCCTGATATACAACAAATGCATGTAGTTGACCATTTAAACGGAAATATTAATGAAAACGATACAAGAAATGTCTTAGTTGAGTCGGCAAGATTAGTTCGAGGCGACATAAAAAATTTGGCTGAAGCTAGGGAAGAAGATTTTGATGCTGTTCTAATTCCTGGTGGTTTTGGCGCTGCAAAAAATTTATCGAATTTTTCTACTGAAGGGCCAAATCTCTTACTAAACGAAGATTTAAAATATTTTGTTCAGGCAATGCACAGAGCTAAGAAACCAGTAGGTGCTATGTGTATTGCTCCAGCAATGGTGGGTATATTATTTGGTAAAGGTGCCGTATTTACTATTGGTAACGATAAATCGACTGCGGAGTCTATCGAGAAAACTGGGGCTATCCACAAAATATGTGGTGTTGATGAAATATGTATCGATGAGGACAATATTTTAATAACAACCCCAGCCTACATGTTAGCGAACAGAATAAGCGAGGCGGCGGCTGGTATCGAAAAACTAGTAGTGGCAGTATATGCTCGTATAAAGCATTAACGAACTATAAACTTTAAGCCATATGATAAGTATTAATTCAGACGATTTTTGGTTATATTCTAAAATACAATATTCTAAACCTGGCGTTGAGGAGTACTGTTTAAGTCTCCAGAATTTTTATGGCGGCAATGTGAATATCCTTTTGTTCTGTAGTTGGTTAGGTTGTTCGAGCATAAAGCTTTCAACAAGAGATATTATCTTAGCATCTAAATCGGTCTATCAGTGGGAGCTTGACGTTGTGCAGTCTTTAAGGAGAGCTAGAAAATTTATACCTCAATTAGTTTTAACCATAAAGCATGAAAGCATTGTTGATTCTCTGCGGAAACTAGAGCTTATCTCAGAGAGGGCCGAACAAAGCATTTTATGTGAATGGGCAAATTCACAAGATCTTGAAATCAAAACTGAAAAAAATTCAGAATGTTCAGTAACTAATATCAATAAATACCTAATTATCTTGGATGCACCAATTTTGTCATTACGTAACAAGTTATTTTCTTACAAAAATATGACTTGATTCAGTTTAAACATTAGTATGATGCGGCTTTTTATAATTTCTCTGTTATCATAAAACAAAAAAGGATGATCTTATGAAATCTGTTAATTTAGTCTTATTTTTCATAGCAACTTTAGGCTTATTTGCTTGCACTGAAAAAAAAGAATCAACGGTTCTTGATTCAAAAAAAGAAACTACAACTGATGGTATAGAAACTGAAAATAAACTAAGAACAGACATTGAAAAGTTCAGTTATATAGTTGGTGGTGATGTGGGCCTGCAGTTTTTTCAGTCTCAAACAGATATTGATATAGATGCTTTTGCTCTTGGGATGCAAGACACAATAAATAATAATCGCCCTAGATTATCAAAGAAAGACGCAGAGAAAATTGTAAAAAATTATTATGAGCAGCAACAAAAGAAAGCTGCTGATTTCCAAGAAAAAGCAAAAGCTATAGCATTGAAAAATTATGATGAAGGCTCAGAGTTTCTATCTAAAAATAAAACAAAACCTGGTGTTGTCACCACTCAAAGTGGTCTTCAATACAAAATTATAATTCCCGGTACAGGCAAATCGCCAAAAGCAGACAGTGATGTTCTTGTACATTACAAGGGTACTTACATTGATGGGCGTGAATTTGACTCTTCTTCCCAGCATGATGGTGCAAAAGCAGCCAAAATAAACTTAGCTGAAGTTATACCAGGCTGGACTGAAGCGCTACAACTCATGAAAGAAGGCAGTAAGTGGATGATCTACTTGCCTCCTCAGATCGCATATGGTGAGCAAGGATCTATGCCCACAATTGAGCCAATGACAACTCTTATCTTCGAAGTAGAATTGGAGCAAGTTATTGCGACCAAATAATATATAATAAGATCAATTATTTGAATGCAATCATTATAAAATAAGGTAAAGTAATCGCGGTTAGAATACCTGTTGTTCCAAGACCGAGTATCGCGAATGAACCACACTTCTGGCTAATTTTAAATGCCTTCGCTGTTCCTATGGCATGTGCAGAGATACCAAGGATATACCCTCTAATGCGGTCATCCTGTATATTTAATATTTTAAATATAAGAGGCCCAAAGATTATACCTATGATGCCGGTTGCCACTACTATCCCCGTAGTCATGTCTGGGTCTCCCCCAATTGCTTCAGCGATCCTAAGCGCTATCGGTGTTGTTACAGATTTAGGAGCAAGTGATGCCAGAACATCCACTTCTATACCTAAAGCAAATGCAAGTCCTAAACAACTTAAGCTGGCAAAAAAAGCACCAAATATTAAAGTTAATATCAAGGGTTTAAATATTTCTTGAAAATAATTTAGTAACCCATACAAGGGTATTGCTAGTGCGATAATCGTTGTATCCAAAAAAAAATAAAAAGGCTTGTTTGCAAATCGATAAGATTGATAATCTACTTTCATAATCACTAAGAAAATATATATCAAAAATGCACTCATCATCATGGGGTGAAATAAGACATGAAAAAAAGAACCCCTAGGAGTAATATTTGAAAGCCACTGAGTTAAACCAAAAACTAGAACAGTCAAAATAAAAAGACTTATCATATTCGATATTTCTGTAATCATATGTTTTTTCTAATTTTTTTTTCATGCCTCACAACAAAATACTTCATTAAGAGGCTTCCAAAAAATATCGTTAAAAGTGTAGTTATAAAAATGGTAGTTAATAAATATAGCCATATGCTAAAATTTTCTCTTATCAAGAATAAGCATCCCACGCATGAAGGAATTAAGAATAAGTATAGAAAACGTATAACTAAATTTGAGGATGACTCGATATACGAAGGAATTGGATTATTTCTCATTAGAAGAGTCAAAAATAACAACAACATACCAATGACAGAAGAAGGTATTGGCATTTTAGTCAAATAAGTAGTGTATTCACCGATACCCTGAAACATTAGCAATACAAAAATCCCTTTCAGCATTTATGATTACCTCGAATAATTTTCAATACTGATAAAGCAGTAACACCTAAAAAGTATACAAGAGTCCAACCTGGGATACTTAAACCCAAAAATGTCCACTGAATCGCTGCACAATTACCATCTCCTTGGAGCAACATTCTTAAAGCCTCACTAAAGTTAAATGCGTTAAACAAATAGTCTACAGACGGTCCACATGCAGGAACTTTGTCAGGCGGTAGACTTTGTAGCCATAATTGCTTTGAGGCAAAATAAGCACCAAGAATTGCGCTAAGAGCCACAACTGATCCATAGATCCTAGTAGCCCTGTTATGAACAAAGGCGAGTATTGAGAATAAACCAATAAGTGCTAAAAAGAATCTTTGAGTAATACAAAGATAACATGGTTTTAACTCCATGATGTATTGCATATAAAAACCAACTCCAAGAAGAGCTATGCAAGCCATAAAAATTAAAAAATCTATTTTTCTAGGATTCCCCATACTTCGCCTACATTTGAAAGAAATATGCAACTCAGACACTTCAAAAAATTTTATAATCAATCTAGTGGATTAAGGTCTCAGTCTGTGTAGAATATAATAACATCCGCTAAATTATAATGGGTATTTTACTGGTACACTTAAAATATTTTGTATACCAACATAAAAAGGTTTGAATCGATGATCAAGATTTTTTGTTTTGCTATTTCACTAATATTTATTGTGGTTCCAAATTTTGTAGCACCATCCTCCTCTTATGCAACCTTGATGCCCGGTGGTTCTCCTACTGGACTTGGTGGTGCGCATAATAAAAATACTAGATCAATGGCACCGATTGATAAAAAGTTCAAACAAGGAAAATTAATTTATAAAGGTATGGATAAGAAAATTGGTAAACAGAAATGGTGTTTAAAGGTCGAAGGGGAGCTAGTGAAACTGAACATCTTCAATTTGTGGAAAACATATAAACTATTTAGGGGTGTGACAACAGACTATTTTGTTGACAACTTTTATGTGTGCGAAAGACCAGAAAATACTGCTTACCAACTAATAGGGAAGCAAAATATGCGAAGGGTAGTATACTACCTCGATAGAAGATTTAAGCTCTACTTAACTGAGCGTTCGAGCGCATACCTATACCAAAAAGGTGAGTAGCTTATAATCTTTAATCATACTGCGCATAATATTTTTTAAGAAAATTGCTAAAGTTAAATGAATCAGACGCTTCAATCATTGACTGATTTTTATGAGATTGAGTCGCCATTTCTTTGTATTTTTCTATTTTTTCTGACTCAAATTCTCTGCTTTGAAAATATTTATGACTATTGAGTGAAAGATCCATCGCCACTCGATAAAAAGTTTTTTTATTTTCCTCCATAGCTTTTAAAATTTTTTGTGGTTCACAATTAGAAGGCAATTTAGTTGGAAGTTTATATTTTTTTATGACCCCCATAACTCTATTAAATTCCTTAATTGACAATTTATTAAGTAAAAAAGATAATTTTGCTGCACATAGCATACCTACACCTACAGCCTCTCCATGATTTAATC
>NYXF01000105.1 GCA_002685455.1 Porticoccus sp.
GATCCTGGGGCAGTTGGTCCAAAAAGACTAATGGAGAAACATGTAGTCCTAGCTATAAGTCAAGAACTGAAAAAATTATTGGACCAAGAAAATGGCTATAGTGCAGTTCTAATTCGATCAAGTGACTATTATGTGCCCTTGCGCAAGCGTATCAAAATAGCCCATAAAAAACGTGCTGATATATTTATTTCTATTCATGCTGATGCCTTTAACAAGCCTAGTGCAAAAGGAGCATCCGTATTTATATTATCTCAAAGTGGTGCTACCAGTGAAACTGCTCGTTACCTAGCAAAAAGAGAAAATAGTACTGACTTAATCGGCGGTTCTGGTAGCGTTAGTCTTGATGATAAAGATCCTGTGTTGGCGAGTGTGCTTTTAGATTTATCGATGACTGCTACACTAAAAAGTAGCTTAGATCTTGGAAACTCAGTTCTAAAATCTATGGGACAAATAGCTAGGTTGCATAAAAAATATGTTGAAGAGGCTGCGTTTGTGGTATTGAAGTCCCCAGATATTCCCTCTATTCTTATAGAAACTGGATTTATTTCGAATCCCTCCGAAGCTAAAAAATTAGCAAATAAAAACTACCAAAAAAAGATGGCTCATTCTATTTTTAAGGGTATAACTCAATATTTCTATGGTAATTATCCTATCGGCACCGTCCTATCCTCAGGGAGATTAGATGTCAAGATATCTCAATCTTACATTGTTTTACCTGGTGATACAGCATACGGAATTTCTAAAAAGTATAACATTTCTTTAAAAAAACTAATTGACTTAAATAACTTAAAGGAGGGAAACATATATGTCGGGCAGAAACTTAGAATACCTAAAAAGTGAAAAAGATAATTTAAATTAAAGGCATATTTTTGATGCGATAACTATTACATCAAAATAATATACCAGCACCTTTTTTAGGGACATGTTTTTGCGTTACCTGCCAAAAACTGTCATTCCAGAAAGCATGTGCTTTTGTTGTCCTGATACTATAGGCATGATAGCCAACAAATAAAATTCCATCGTCTTCAATTTTGAATACTTTTGCTTCCATACCTGGATCTTCTTTGTAACCTTTCAAAATTATGAAGTCACCGACAGCAACATCTGGCCTTTCCATCACATGCCCTATTAACAAAAAAACATATTTTATATTGCTAAACAAACTATGTGAATATGTAAATACGATTTTTTGCCCAATATTTGTGAAAAGGCCAGAGCATATTAATTTCATTGAGTCTATTGTTTTCAAAAAATTATCAAGATAATCCATGGTCCATTTTTTCTGCAGGGGAGCCTGCTTCTGTATACCCTACAATTTCTGCAGGCACACCAGAAGCAACTGAATGCGGAGGGATATCTCTCAGAACTACGCTTGCCGCAATAATTTTTGAACCCTCACCAATCTCAATATTACCAAGTATAGTTGCACCAGGACCTAGCAGCACTCCACTTCGAATTTTTGGATGGCGATCACCGCTTTCTTTTCCTGTGCCCCCTAATGTAACTCCTTGTAGTATAGATACACAATCTTCTACGACTGCGGTTTCTCCTATTACAAGACCTGTTGAATGATCAAACATTACCCCATTTCCAATCTTTGCAGCTGGATGAATATCAACATCGAAAATTACAGATATCCTATTTTGTAACATTAAAGCTAGATTTTTCCTGTTTTGAGACCAAAGTGAGTGAGTAGCTCTCCATGCTTGAAGTGCATGAAATCCTTTATAGTAAAGGAAGGCAGATAATAAATTGTTACACGCGGAATCGCGATTAACTAACGCTTGTATATCATTATAGATTGCCTCTTGGATTTGGGTGCTATCTTTGAAAGCCTCATTAAATACAAGCTGTAAATTAGTTTCCGAAATAGAGTTGTCATGAAGCTTGTTTGCTAATAAGAAACTTAAAGAAGTAATTAATGATTTATGATTCATTACGACAGTATTAATATAATTATTGAGAATCGGCTCATTTTCGGCAATCTCTTGGGCGTCCTTCTTTATGTTTTTCCACAGTAATTCTAAAGATAAATCTCGATTCATTTAAGCACCAACTTCAATAGATGTAATATTTCTTCCTATTATATCTTATTTAATTTTTTTCACCTTGATTAGTCAACGTAAATTATTTTTTCGGTTGACAGATGTTCTAACTCGCATATGATATGTTTTGGTAGTATTTATCAGAGGTATATTATGTCAATCAATTATTTAAGTTCCATACGTCACGATTGGTCAAAGCAACAAGTTTCAGATTTACTTGAACGGCCTTTCAACGATTTAATATTCCAAGCTCAATTAGTCCATCGTGAGAATTTTAATCCTAATGAGGTTCAACTTAGCACTTTACTATCTATTAAAACTGGTGCTTGCCCTGAAGATTGCAAGTATTGTCCTCAAAGTATCCGTTACGATACTGGCCTCGAGATTGAAAAATTACTTAGTGTCGAAAAAGTATTAAAAGAGGCAAAATTAGCTAAAGAAGCTGGTGCAACTCGTTTTTGCATGGGTGCTGCATGGCGTTCACCAAAAGATAAAGATTTACCATATGTGACAAAGATGGTGGAGGAGGTAAAAAACTTAGGATTAGAAACTTGTATGACTTTAGGTATGCTAAAGGAAAATCAAGCTGAAGCATTGGCAGATGCCGGTTTAGATTACTATAATCATAATCTTGACACTTCGCCTGAATACTACGGGGAAGTTATTACCACACGAACGTACTCTGATCGTATAAATACCTTAAAAAATGTAAGAAAATTTGGCATGAAAATTTGCTCCGGAGGTATTGTTGGTATGGGTGAGGCTAAAAAAGATAGGGCTGGATTACTGATGCAGTTAGCAAATTTACCGCAACACCCGGAGTCAGTGCCTATAAATATGTTAGTAAAAGTTGATGGTACACCATTTGAAAATGAAAAAAACCTCGATCCGTTTGAGTTTGTTCGAACGATTGCAGTAGCTCGCATCATGATGCCTAAGTCTCATGTGAGATTATCAGCAGGTAGAGAGAGTATGAATGATGAGCTTCAAGCATTATCCTTTTTCGCCGGAGCAAACTCTATATTTTATTGTGATTCGCTTTTAACAACTTCTAACCCTGAAGCTAATAAGGATATGGCTCTACTTAAAAGATTAGGCATTGCTCCTGAGAAAAATAAAATACAAAAAAATCCCTCAGATCAAGAAGAAGTTCTCCATAAAAAAATATTAGCAGCTAAAACCGATCATTTATTTTATAACGCTGTCAATTAGGAAAATCGATTCATTATGAATTCAATGGATCACAAACTTTCTATTAAGCTTGCACAACGAAAAAAAGCAGGTCTTTATCGGCAGCGATATTTGTTACAGTCGCCGCAGTCCTCAAGAGTCATAGTTGATGGAAAAAAATATATAGCTTTTTGTAGTAATGATTATCTTGGTCTTGCAAATCATCCGTCTGTTATAGATAGCTTCAAGAAAGGTCTTGAGGTTTCGGGAGTCGGTAGTGGGGCGTCACATTTAATTTATGGGCATTCAGCTGAACATAGCGCATTGGAAGAGGAGCTTGCAGAATTTACTCAAAGACCAAGAGCCCTTTTATTTTCGACAGGCTATATGGCTAACCTTGGGGTTATAAACGCACTATGCGGCAGAGGTGATAATATTTTTGAAGACAGATTAAATCATGCTTCTTTAATTGATGCTGGTACGACTAGCCTGTCAAAATTTTCACGCTATAGCCATTCAAATACACTAGATTTAACAGATAGAATGAAAAAAGTCTCTGGGATTAAGATAGTTGTAACAGACGGGGTATTTAGTATGGATGGGGATATTGCAAAAATCCCACAACTTGCTGAAGTCTGTCAAAGAAGACAGGGATGGCTCATGGTCGATGATGCACATGGGTTTGGAGTTATGGGAAAAAATGGCGGTGGCTTAGCTGAACATTTTAATCTTACCATCAAAGAAATACCTATCCTAGTTGGGACTCTTGGCAAAGCATTTGGAACTTTTGGGGCTTTTGTTGCAGGTTCTGAAGAACTTGTCGAAACTTTAGTGCAATTTTCGAGAACCTATATTTACACTACAGCATTACCGCCAGCAATTGCCTCAGCAACACGCACAAGTCTTAAGATATCGCAACACGAGTCATGGCGTCGTGAGAAGCTTAATCATTTAATAGCCCACTTTAGATCTGTAGCAGAGTCTCTAGATATCAAGTTAATGGAGTCTGCAACTCCAATACAGCCGGTTCTTTTATATGATGATAATCTTGTAATTAAAGTTGCTGAGTGCCTAAAAAAAAATGGCTTCCTTGTCGGTGCAATCCGTCCGCCAACAGTGCCTAAAAATACTTCAAGATTACGAGTAACAATTTCAGCAAAACATGAAGAAGAAGATATAGAGGCTTTTCTTCAGTCACTTCAAAGTATTCTCAAGAATTTAAGGGTTACGGCTAAATGATTGCCAATAAAAATTTTAGCTTGACCAATAAATTAACTACTTACAACTATCCATGCACAGGAGAGCCTTTCCAGCCAGATCCGTTGGTGCTAATTCACGGCTGGGGTTCCAGTAGTGATACTTGGCATTCGATTCTGCCTGAGCTAAGAAAACATCTTCATGTCATAGCTCTTGATCTCCCTGGATTCGGGAATAACGACTACGATGAACAACATATCAACTTTCTTGATCAGCGACTTTTGGTTACTAGTTATGTTGACGCTATTATGCGCGTGATACCAACTAACTCTAGTTTAATGGGCTGGTCTTTAGGCGGCGCAATAGCTACAGCAATGATAGGTCAGTATCCTTCAAAATTATCAAATCTAATAACAATTGCCACTAATCCGTGCTTTTTACGAAAAGAAGAATGGAGTAATGGAATGTCAAATAAGCTATTTACTAATTTTTTTGAATTATTTAAAAATGACCCCTCAGCCTGCTTAAGAAATTTTAATTATTTGCAGTGCTCAGGTGATTTAGAGGAAAAAAAGCTATCAAAATTTTTAAAACTCAGTGAAACAAAAAATTTTTCTTCTTTCGATGATTTATCCAAAAATAATAAACATCTTCTTTGGCTATCTGCTTTAAAACTTTTGGGTGAAATTGATAATAGACAGATTTTGGCATCGCTAGAGCTACCCAGCCTTCATTTTTTTGGTCAGAATGATCAATTAGTAAATGCCCAAGTTGCTGACGAAATCACAAGACTGAATTCGTCACATGAAGTTAAAGTTTATGAGCAGAAATCCCATTTGCTCCATATAAGTTCTGCAAAAGAAATATCGTCTAATACAATTGATTTTTTAAAAGAGAATCGTTTTTTTTTAAACAAAAAGAAAATAGCTCTCTCTTTTAGTAGTGCTGCGACTACATATGAGTCAGTGTCTAGATTACAACGTCAAACTGGGAAAAAGTTATTAGATATGCTACCTGAGGAAATAAAGCCAATCAATATTGTTGATCTCGGCTGCGGTACTGGGTATTGCATTAAGTCTATTCGAAAAAAAAACAGCGCTTCAAAAATTATAGGACTAGATTTGGCTGAGGGTATGTTGAAAATTGCAAAATCAAAAATTGACTATTCTGATATATGGGTTTGTGGTGATGCTGAAAATATACCATTGTCTGATAATTCAATAGATATTATATTTTCTAATCTAACTTTCCAGTGGTGTAATCAAACCAAAAGATTGTCAAAAGAGATTGGACGCGTTTTAAAGCCTGGCGGTAAACTTTTTTTCACATCTCTAGGCAAAAATACTTTATGTGAATTGAAAAAATCATGGATGAAAGTCGATAATTACATTCACGTAAACAGATTTCTAGATCCAGATACTTTGAGAGAAATTTTTTTTAATCAAGGCATTTACTTTGAGAGCTATGAAGTTTGTAACTATCATCTTAAGTATAATGAGCTGAGTCAGCTAACACGCGAGCTCAAAAAATTGGGGGCTCATAATTTAAATTCAGGCCAAAAAAAAGTAATGACTAGTAAAAAAAATATCCGTAATCTTATAAATGCTTATGATAAGTATAGAGATTCGGACGGAAACTTAACTGCCACATGGCAAGTGGTTTATGGGGTAGGTACTCTCGGTGCATAAATCTTATTTTGTTACAGGAACTAATACAGGTGTTGGTAAAACATACGTAGGTATAGGTATTCTTGCCGCAGCCGCTAAAAAAGGTCTTTCAACAGCTGGCTTTAAACCAGTTGCTGCTGGTTGTGATTTGACAGCAGATGGCTTAAAAAACGACGATGCACTGAAGCTATTATCTCAAAGCTCATTACCTTTAAGCTACGAACAAGTAAATCCTATAGCGCTAAAACCAGCTATCGCACCCCACATAGCAGCTGGAGAGATGGGTCAGCGTTTGAGTGTTGATCGATTAGCTGGGTTTTATAGAGGGCTCATGACCAATAAACCAGATTTCTGTATAGTGGAAGGTGCTGGTGGTTGGAGGGTTCCAATAAATAACCAAGAAACTTTTTCTGATCTTCCAAAACTAATCAAGCTTCCAGTGATACTTGTTGTGGGAATAGAGCTTGGCTGCATTAATCACACTATTCTGACTGTAGAGGCTATTCATAAAGACGGTTTAGTATTAACGGGCTGGGTTGCTAATCAGATAGCCCCATCCATGGATCGTTACAGAGAAAACATATCGACCCTACAGCACTGGATTGAGTCACCCATGATTGGCGAAATAGCTTACAATCCTGGTGCTTCGGTTGATGAGGTGGCTAGTCAACTTGATATGAAATATTTGTTATAATATTTGAAAAAGGTTGTTTATAATTTTAAAGGAAGGTGAATTTTATGGGCATGAGAAGCAAGGAAGAGTATAACGAAGAGGATTTAGATAGAATTAGCCAGGTAGTTAATTCTGGAATTCATTCAATTGACCGAAAACCTTTTAGATTTAGACTGTTGTTCCTGTGGTGGATTGTGGTTGGAATATTAGGCGTCATTAGTTGGCTGTCAGCAAAGATAGTTGGAGTCGTTTGACTTGAGTTTAAAATATAATGCAGAATTTTTAGTGATACATTACAAGTTCTTTCTGAAATTACCCTCTACCCAACTATATTTTGGACATTAAATCTCTTTTACACGTACCATAAGTTTCCCAATATTTTCTCCTGTATATAGTTTTTTTACACCTTCAAGTGCACTTTCTAAGCCCTCTTGCACGTCAAGACGAACTTTAATTTTCCCTTCAGACATCCATTCAAGTATAGCCTTATTTGCTTCAGGAAAACGTTCTAAATAGTCCAAGATAATAAAACCTTGAATTTTGAGTCTATGCATTAGTACTAAGCTATAGTTAAATGGGCCCGGGACTGGTTCTTGGCTATTGTACTGGGATATAAGTCCACATGTAGGAATTCTCCCGTGTAAATTCATCAATTTTAGACATTCATCAAGAATAGCACCACCAACATTATCAAAATATATATCAATGCCATTTGGGCAGCTCTCAGAGAGAGCATGAGATAAATTTGAGGTTTTATAATTAATAGCTTCATCAAAACCTAGCTCTTCTTTTATCCATCGACATTTTTCGTCAGACCCAGTCAATCCAACCACACGACAACCTTTAATCTTAGCTATTTGGCCAACAATTGATCCAACAGCACCAGCTGCGGTGGATACTACTATAGTTTCTCCAGCTTTAGGCTTTCCAATATCTAGTAAGCAAAAGTATGCCGAAGGTCCAACAAGGGCTAAAGTTGCAAATGCATCCATTACAGATACATCATCAACTGATCCTAATAAACCTACAGTCTCGGCTGAAGCAATTTGGTAATCAGACCAAGTTCCGATACCGCTCACAATATCGCCTTCTTTAAAAGCAGAGGTCCTACTTTTGAGCACAGAACCGCAAACTATACCTCTCATAGGTTCATCCAAACCAACGGGTGGCATATATTGTTTTTCATCACTCATCCAAATTCTATTTGTAGGATCTAAGGATAAGTAGTTAAGCTGGAATAAGCATTCCCCGTCTCTCGGTTGAGGAATGCTTTCTTTTTCGAAACTTAGCGTGTTATCTGTGATATTTCCAATAGGCCTTTCTCGAAGTCTCCAGACACGGTTGCTTTTACTCATAATTAACCTCTCAAAGATTGGTGGTTTATCAGCCTAAGTATTATTACTTGGTGACAAAAATCTTGAAATAAAAAAAATTTTACCATAATTTTTCAGCATATAACTTGCTCAACATCTAACGAATAACAAAAACGTCATATTTAACAAAACCCTCTTCACCAAATTGTATTTCAACCATCTTGTTTACTGTTTGAATGCCATTAAGCCAATTATATTTTTTTGAAGAAGTTTGAAAGATTGGCGCTGCTATAAAATAAGGAATATCTTTATGGGTTAGTAACTCTCCATTTGTTAAGCGCTCCAAACTTTGAGGTGTATTTTGTATGACTCCATTATATTTTAAGTAAATATAAGCATCATCATGGGTCTTAATTAGCCCCCTGACATCAAGGTGAAAAACTCCAGAGGGCATAATACGCAACCAATCAGCTCCAGGTGCAATGAATTTGCCGTTGATTTTTGGTCCAGCAACCCAACCTCCTTCACGTACATTGACTATCATCATACCCTCGTCAATCGCTAATGGTGGATCTAGTGGGGCTTCATAAGTCATTATATATTCAGTAGTAATTTCAGTACTCTTAGAATAAATTCCCTCGTTTTTCATTAGTAACTCCAAAATATATTTTCAAATATATCCATCTTTGTAAATTTATGTTTGACGGAAGAGTGCTATTTTTGTGAAAAAAATCCACTAAGCCTACCACTAATTCCCTCGCATGCCACC
>NYXF01000106.1 GCA_002685455.1 Porticoccus sp.
CCCATACTGGTAAATCCTTCCATAACTGCTGGAGTTAATCCAGCTTCAGCACTACCTATGATTGCTACTCTTCTCCGTCCACTTTTAATATCCTGAACTGCTCCCTGTAGAACGTATAAGAAAGATGCACAGGCTCCTGTTATTGCAGCGGTATGGCCAACACTACCTACAACATAGGCATTAATAAAATCTGCCGGCATTGTATTTAAACCCATAGCATATTGTTTAGAAGTTGTTCTTTCACCCAATAATCTTGCTTGTAAAAGCCCGCCTAGTCCTTCTTTAGAAACCTGACCCATAATACTAGTGCCGTATACTCCCACTTCATCGGGATGCACACTGGAGGCTATTTTTTCCCAGGGAATACCGATAGAAGCTAAGGCATCACTGGCACCTAAAAGAGCTAATTGAAGACCTCTTGGATGGAAACGAGAGTTATATTGTGCACTTGGATCGAAACCTGTAGGGAGTTGACCCCCAGCTTTGACAGCCTGTTCAGTGTATGTGGGAATTAAGAAATCAACAGAATTTTCAATACCGACTTCGCAAACGTCACCATCTAAGTATTTTATATCCCATTGATCTGGAATGACTGAAGGTAAGTCTCTTTTTGCAATCTTAAAGAATATATTTTCTTTATCTTTTGATTCTACTACTACGCGCTTGTGTCCATATACTTTTTTTGGATCGAACAAATTGTCTTCCAGGCGACGAATAAGAGTTCCCTTTAAAACCAGATCTTTATATTTTTTTGCCACTTGCGTCTGTGTAAGTCTTTCCTCTTGATAATCTTCATAAAATTGGTCATTCCATGACACCAATTTCATGAGACAAGCTAAACTAACGATTGTTTGCTCTTGTTCTTCCTGTGATAAAGACTCAAGCACTAATCGCCGGAAGGCTTGATGTGAAGAACTTCGTCCAGCAGCATTATATCCACCAAATCCTACTATAACCGGCAAAGCTTGCATTGAAATAACGCTCTTTTTTTGATTAGTTTCGCACAGAATTAAATATGTACATATACTCTTAGTTTATCAGGCTACACTTTGTTGACTTTTGTCTTTTATAGCCATATATTTGTTTATTATGGACAATAATAATCTTAAAATAGAACCGCCACTACGTATAGCGACTTTACTTTATAATAATATCCTTGGGACTAGTGCTACACTCCCAGTAGAAATGCTTCGTACCGCCGAAGCATCAGCTCGACCCAAAAATCGAAAAACTAGAAAAATTGAAGCCTTAACTCTTTCCATTGATGAGAAATTTATAACTTCCCCTTCAGGTTTTGATATTCGCCCATCAACAATAATTAATGACGAGCAAACCTTTGATATTATTAATTTACCTGCGTTATGGAGGAACCCAAGACCAGCGTTAGTTAAATATAAAGATTATATACCCTGGATAATTAATCAAGCAGCTAATGGTGCACTTTTTGTTGCTGTTGGCACTGGTGTCTGTTTTCTTGCCAAAGCAGGGCTACTCAACAATCAACCAGCAACTACTCATTGGCATTATTTCGATCAATTCCATAAAGACTACCCGAAAGTTTCGTTAAAGAGACAATATTTTATTACGCAAGCTGGGAATCTTTATTGTGCTGCAAGCGTAAATGCAATGGCTGAACTAATGGTTCATCTCTCAGCAAGACTCTATGGAAGAGATGCAGCTAAACAAGTTGAACGTAACTTTTTTCATGAAATTCGTAGCTCATTTAAACCTACTAGTTACTTTTCTGACGAGGTACAACAACATCCAGATGAACAAGTTGTGCAAGCACAAATCTGGCTAGAGGATAACTATAGTAAATCTATTTCAATCAATATGGTGGCAAAAAGATTTCAATTTAGTACTAGAAACTTTAATCGACGCTTTAAAGCCGCTCTAGGAGAAACACCTCTCCAATATTTACAAGCTGTGCGCCTAAAAAATGCTGGGGAGTTGCTACAAAAGTCAAATCTCACTATTTGCGAAATTGCAAGTCATAGTGGCTATCAAGATGCTGCAGCATTTAGTAAAATTTTTAGTAAACATTACGCTACTTCACCAAGCAAATACAGAGAAACTGTACGTGCTAAACTTTTCAGTACTCATTGAAACTAATAGGATTTCTATTTTTTACCTTGATCAGACTCAGAACTTAAATCTGAGGCTCCAGGTGAAAGTAATTCGTCTGCTATTGGTTTTTGATCTAGTAGTTTTGACGTGTCCTCATCACTACTATTATTTGAAGGTAATGAAGTTTTTTCTGAAATTTCATTCATGATATCAGCAGTACTTTGTGTTCCGAGAAGAAATTGAGATGATATATCTAGAATTACATTAAGTATTTTCGTAGCTTTTGAACTCTGCTGCTCTTGCTCCGATAAAGAATTTATCAATAGATTAATTTTATCAACCAAGTGTGAAGAGGCGGTATCAATTTTTTTAATCATAAGACTTGTCTCTTCAGAAACTTTTTTATCTTTTGTGATTGTATGTACAACTTCATCTATTGAAAAGGAAAATGAATCAACTTGTTCTTGCATATTATTGATCATTGAGGTGATTTGCTTGATAGATGTTCCAGACCGCTCGGCCAGTTTCTGTATTTCTTCTGAAATTACTGCGAAACCCTTTCCTGGCTCTCCAGCTGTTGAAGCCTGAATGGCTGCATTTAAACCTAGAATATGAGCCTGATCTGCCATATCATCAAGAGAGTACGTTACATTTTTCATATCCTTAAAATTTTCACCCAATTTCTTTATATTTTTAATTTTGTCATTGATCTTATTTTGAGTGTTCCTCAAACCTATTACTGAGTTTTGTATTATTACATTACTTTTTTGAGATAAAGAAGATAACTGCTGAACGTCGATGACCGTATTCTTTAATTCGGCAGATTGATTTTTCATCGAAGCTGCCATATTTCTCACTAGCTCGATTACAGTTGTTATTTCTTCTAATTGATGTTCAGAGGAATCAGCTAATTGTGATGAAACTACCCGAGTTTCATTTACCGCTGCTCTTAAAGTCGCTGACGTTTCTTTGGTGTTTTTATTATGAGACTTGAGCCGACTGATAACTAAATTAATAGCTTCGCTTACTTCAAAATCTTTTTTGGCATCAACTCCCCCGATGAATGATGACTCATCTAACAATAAAAGTACGGCCTGATGAAGCATTTTATCTCTTTCTTTTGTTTTTACTGATTTACGATATACCTCTAATATAATTAATAAAAAGATCAAACTAGTCATTATAAGGGCGTAAAGGATTGGACGAGAAAATTTTTGATAATCATCTAATAATAAAACTACAGACATTATATTCGTTAATTGCTCCTTTATAAGCGGTAAAGAAAATACCACCCAGGCCATGTAGCCAAGAAATCCCAGCAAAGCTAACAAAATAAAAGTCATTATGATCAAGGTAGGGCTTTTTTCGGTCTGTTGTATTTCTTTATTCATGTTGGCCAATCTCCAGAGGAAAAAATCCAAATATCTTATATCATTATCTTACCTTAAATATAAATTCCAATAACTAAAATTTTTATTAAGACTAACAAACCTAGTCAAGTTGATATAGTTTTAAAAAATAAACAATGATTTAATAGTGATAGGTATACTTAAGATCTGAAACAATCAACTTACAAGGTCGGTGACTGAAAGGCAAACGCATGACAAAAACTATCGGTATTGTAATGGATCCTATTGAATCAATTACCCCATACAAAGATACTACTCTCTTATTGCTTTTAGCTGCGCAAGATCGTGGCTGGAAAATTATGTATATGGAGCAAAAGGATTTATTTCTTGATAATAACATTCCTTGTGCAAGTATGGTTGAATTGAAAGTAAAAGATGATGAAGCGAAATGGTTCTCTAAAAGCGACATAGAAATTCAACCTTTAAGTAATCTTGACATAATTTTAATGAGAAAAGATCCTCCCTTTAATATCGAATATGTTTACATTACCTATATACTCGAAGTAGCAGAAAAACTAGGTGTAAAAGTCATAAACAAACCACAAAGCCTCAGGGATTATAATGAAAAGATTTTTTCTACATTGTTTCCTCAGTGTATACCTCCCCTTCTAGTTAGTAGTGACTCAGAAAAAATAAAGAAATTTCTAAATATGAATGGTGAAGTTATCCTAAAACCTTTGGATGGCATGGGTGGATCTTCTATTTTCAAAATAAGCATTTCTGACCCAAACCTAAATGTAATAATTGAAACACTTACCTGTAAAGAAACTAAAACGGTAATGGCACAAAAATTTATTCCTGAAATCATCAACGGTGATAAACGTATACTGATGATTAATGGCAAACCTATTCCATACTGCTTAGCAAGAATTCCTCAGAAAGGAGACATTCGCGGTAACTTAGCAGTAGGTGGAAAAGGTATTGTACAGGAACTGGACGACCGTGATCTTTGGATAGCTGATCAAGTTGGAGGATTTCTAAAAAAGAAAGGGATCATAATTGCTGGCCTAGATGTTATTGGTAGCTATTTGACGGAAATTAATATCACAAGTCCGACTTGTGCTAGAGAGATAGAACGCGAAAAATCGATCGATATTGGTGAAAAATTATTTGATGTGATCGAAAATCATTTATGATTCTTTTGATAAATCTTAAATATTTTATATTTTGAAAATGGTAAGGTTAGCTGTCATCGAAAATGAAACTTGCACTGTATTAGCCTTTGATTTTGGTACACGCCAAATAGGTGTAGCTAGTGGCCAAAAATTATTAAAGACTGCCAATCCTTTAACTATACTTGCAGCTAAAAATGGTATTCCTAATTGGAGCCAATTACAGCAACTAATTGATGACTGGATGCCAGATCAAGTTCTTGTTGGGCTGCCACTCAATATGAACGGAAGTGAGGGCCAGTTCTGTCTTAGGGCTCGAAAATTTGGAAAAAGGTTGCATGGTAGATATGGAGTAAAAGTAGCGATGGTAGACGAACGACTCTCTACATTTACGGCTAAAAATCAATATCAGGCCAAAAATCAAAAATACAAGCAAAAAAAAACGCATGTAGACGATATTTCAGCTGTATTAATTTTAGAAACATGGCTTGCAAACCAGTCTATTGGAATAAAACCTTAAGGGATAAGAAGCTTTTAATAAGAGTTAAATTTTTACTATGAATATGACTGATATATCTACTAATTTAAAAAATATACGTAAGCGTATTGATCTGGCTCTCGAGAGCTCGGATCGAGTTACAAAAGATGTTATTCTTGTTGCAGCCAGTAAAGGTCAGTCATCTGAAGCGATAAGGGTTGCTTACGAATGTGGGCAAAGGCACTTTGGCGAAAATTATTTACAGGAAGCGCAAAAAAAGCAGTGTGAGCTAGCCGATCTATCAGACATATGTTGGCATTTCATAGGCCCTATACAGTCCAACAAAACAAGCAAGATATCAAACAATTTTGACTGGGTTCATACCGTTGATAGATTAAAAATCGCTCAAAGACTCAGCGGAACAAGAGATGTAAGCAAACCTTTACTTAATATATGCGTGCAAGTAAATGTTAGTAAAGAGATCACCAAATCAGGAGTTTCCTTACATGACTGTACTAAAATTGCTAATATAATTTCGGCTTACCCTCGTTTGAACCTCAGAGGTTTAATGACAATGCCAAAAAGTGATATGAGTGATGAAGCACATAAAGAAGTATGCGAAACTATGTCAAAGCTTTTGCTTGAAACAAGGATTAACTCATCTAAATCAGCAGTATTAGATACACTTTCTATGGGTATGTCATCGGATTTTGAAAGAGCAATCAAAGAAGGCGCAACTATAGTCAGACTAGGGTCAGCTATTTTTGGCGCCAGGAAGCTACTAAAATGATTAATAACTTAGGGCATTAATGTGGATAAACCAAAACTTGCATTTATAGGTGGCGGCAATATGGCTAAAAGTCTTATAGGTGGCCTTCTAGATAAAGGCTTCCCATCAAAACATATCTCCGTAAGTGACCCTGTAGAAAAAAATCTTGCCCAGTTGAATCATAAGTTTGGCATTGTTACTAGTCCAGATAATTGTGTTGCGGCTGAAAATGCTGACTTAATAGTGCTATGTGTTAAGCCACAAATACTTGAATCAGTTTGTAGGGGGCTAAAAGCTACATTAAATCAAATACCCCCAGCAATTTCGATTGCTGCAGGTATACCTTTATCATTGCTTATGGATTGGTTAGGAAAAGATACACCGATCATCAGATGTATGCCCAATACACCCGCACTAGTCCAAAGTGGAGCTGCAGGTATGTACGCAAATCTTAAAGTTGATAAAAAACTGCGGGGCATAGCAGAAGAAATTTTTGGTGCTGTTGGTTTATGTTGTTGGCTCGAAAAAGAAAAAGATATAGACCTTGTAACTGCAGTTTCTGGAAGTGGTCCTGCATATTTTTTTCTCTTTATGGAGGCTATGGAAAAAGTTGCAATAGATTTAGGCTTAGACCAAAAAGTTTCGAGGAAACTGATTGTACAGACTGCATTTGGCGCAGCAAAAATGGCAAAAGAATCTAATATGGACCCCTCTGAACTTAGATCTTGTGTTACATCACCGGGTGGAACAACAGAAAAAGCTGTAAATGCTTTCTTTAAGGGAGATATTCTGGGATTGTTTAATGAAGCAATAAATAAGGCTCTAGAAAGAGCCATAGAAATGGCAAAAGAAGCTGAAAATAATAACCAGCATTAGGGTATAATTTATTTAAAGTATCTTTTTATAAAAAATATGGCCACTACTAACCGGCAAATGACCTATGACAACAATAAATTCAGTATCTTCTTATTTAATTCAAGCCTTAGGAAGCTTCTTTTTTACTCTAGTAATTTTGCGTTTTTTGCTGCAACTAGTTAAAGCGGATTTCTACAACCCTATATCTTTGTTTATAGTAAACGCCACTCGATTAGCAAGTAGCCCTATCCGGGCATTACTTCCATCATTTAAATCGTTTGATATAGCTAGCCTAGTGCTTGCAATTCTTGTTCAATGGATAATTATACAGCTCACTTACACTATTAATAATTTGGGTATAGTAAATGTTTTTATGGCTATTTCTTGGGGTTTTGTTGGTATTCTGTCAATGATCCTAAATATTTATATGTATGGTCTGCTTGCGACAATTGTAATCAGCTGGATTGCACCAAATAGCCAACATCCTGCAATTACACTCATAAATCAGGTTATACATCCTGCGATGGAACCATTTAGAAGACTGATACCACCGTTAGGTATGATAGATCTATCGCCTATGCTTTTTTTTATAGTCTTAAATGTGCTCGATTACTTTATATATGGAATAGCAACTGAACTTATGTTGCCATCACGCATAGTAGCTGGAATTTGAATACATATTATTGCGATAATGCCGCATTTTGGATTTTTAATAGATGGCTAATTCCACTTTTGGCCAGACTTACCATCTTATTAAATTGTTGATCAGTGAATGGGGCTCCTTCTGCGGTACCCTGGATTTCAATGAATCCTCCATCGCTATTCATGACAATGTTCATATCGGTCTCAGCTGTTGAATCTTCATCATAATCTAAATCTAATACAGTATGCCCCTCAAACACACCAACTGAGACAGATGCAACCATCCCAATAAGTGGGTTTTCTTTAATTTTTCTAGTTTGTCGGAGACTCATAAGGGCGTCACTTAGTGCAACACAGGCCCCTGTAATAGAAGCTGTACGAGTGCCTCCATCCGCCTGAATAACATCACAATCTATTTTGATAGTATTTTCTCCCAAGACGCTGAGATCAATAACCGCTCTCAAAGAGCGGCCTATTAGTCTCTGGATTTCCTGGGTCCTTCCGGATTGCTTGCCTTGGCTGGCCTCCCTATTCATTCTTGAATTAGTGGAACGAGGCAGCATACCGTACTCTGCTGTAACCCAGCCTTGTCCTTTACCTCGTAAAAAATGCGGAACATTATTTTCTACACTAGCTGTGCAAATTACTTTGGTATCGCCGAATTCAACAAGAACCGATCCCTCAGCATGCTTTATGAAGTTCCGTGTAATTTTTATATTGCGTAATTGATCTAAAGAACGGCCACTGGGTCGAATCATATTATTTGCTTCCTTTAAAATTAACATTTATTTTAACTGATTTATTTCGCTTATGTTCCTTCATGTTAAGATATTGTCTAATAATTTTATTTTTGAACGATAGATTCGGCAAATAACATCTCTCGATCGTCTGTAAAATAGTAATCGGAGGAAGTGAATTAGATGTCTAACGCGGGCACACTCTATATAATTTCGGCACCATCTGGTGCAGGAAAAACAACTTTGGTTGGAGCTATTTTGGAAACAATGGCAGATATTGAGGCTTCTATTTCTCATACAACTCGACCGATGAGGCCTAGTGAAAAAAATGGAATAAATTATCACTTTGTTAACGAGGAAAAATTTTCTTCTTTAATAAAAAAAAATGCTTTTTTAGAATATGCCCAAGTTTTTAATCATTTTTATGGGACCTCAAAAGAATGGGTAAGTAAAACTCTGTCAAGTGGTATTGATGTTATTCTAGAGATTGACTGGCAAGGTGCAGAACAAGTAAGGCGTTTAATTCCTGAAAGCAAAAGTGTGTTTATATTACCCCCGTCACTATATGAGCTTGAAAAACGTCTAACAAAACGCGGCCAGGACGATTCGTCTGTTATTAAACACCGACTTGATGCAGCACAAGAGGAAATGTCGCACTATGAGAAAGCCGACTATCTGCTTATTAATGATGGGTTTGATGAGGCGCTTCGGGAACTCAGCTCAATTATCTTACATAATCGTCTGGGGGTTCGCTTTCAAAAACAAAAAAATTTCAATTTACTAAAGAGCTTGTTGTCCTAAAACCAGCGATTTTGTATAATTAATTGATATTGGTCTTTAACACTACTATATGTATTTTTTCAAAAAATCAACTATGACGGATTAACAAATGGCTAGAATTACTGTAGAAGATTGCCTCAAAAACGTAGATAACCGCTTCGAACTTGTTATGGTTAGCTCTAAAAGAGCACGCCAAATAGCTCTAGGGGAAAAGGAAGCTTTAGTGCCTATAGAGAACGATAAACCTTCTGTAGTTGCCCTCCGGGAAATCGAGCAAGGACTAGTAACAGCTGATATATTAATAGATAAGAAACCAAGCGATTTTGTGATGAAGTCCGCAGAGATCGAACCTAGCTCAGACGACGATGCTCCGATTGAAACGTCTTCAAAAGAAACTAATGTTTTGTCCGAAGGTTTAATCACAACACCCGATAAAAAAGAACTATAATTTAATGCAGGAGATGGAATCTTGGTAACCTCTAAGGTAGCCGAAGCTTTTGGTCAGAAACTCTCCCCATACCTCGAAACAAACCAAGTCTATAGTGTCCTGCAGGCTTATAAGTTCGCAGAACAATGTCATGAAGGCCAAATTAGGCAGACTGGTGAACCATATATAACCCACCCCCTCGCCGTGGCAACAATCCTTGCAGATATGCATCTAGATCATGAAGGAATAATGGCAGCACTCCTGCACGATGTTCTCGAAGATACGCATGTAAATAAAAAAGAGCTCGAAGATCTTTTTGGAAAGACTGTTGCAGAGCTAGTTGATGGACTCACTAAGCTGGACGAAATAGAAACAACGTCAAGGGCAGAAAGACAGGCAGATAGTTTTCAAAAAATGACATTAGCCATGTCAAAAGATGTAAGAGTAATGCTTATAAAGTTAGCCGACCGTCTACATAATATGAGGACTATTAAAGGTTTAAGTCCACAAAAAAGACGCAGGATTGCACGTGAAACGCTTGAAATTTATGCGCCTATTGCTCAACGGTTAGGTATCAACAACGTCAGAGTAGAATTTGAAGAGCTAGGTTTCTCATCTATGTATCCGGTTAGGCACAAACGGATGATGGAAGCTCTTAAGGCTGCCCGTGGCCCACGGCGGGAAATTGTCAAAGAAATTAAAGATAGTATAGATGCTCGACTAAACAAAGAATCTATAACAGCTGAAGTTACAGGTAGAGAAAAGCACCTTTGGAGTATTTATCAAAAAATGAAAAGTAAAAAAAAATCTTTTCGCGACATTATGGATGTTTTTGCTTTTCGAATCGTCGTAGACTCCGTTGACGACTGCTATCGTACTTTAGGCATTATGCATAATCTTTTCAAACCAGTCGCAGGTGAATTCAAAGACTACATTGCGATACCCAAGGTAAACGGATACCAGTCCCTGCATAATATATTAGTAGGGATGCACGGGGTGCTAATTGAAATTCAAATCAGAACAAAAGATATGGATGATATGGCAAATTATGGTATAGCTGCGCACTGGCTTTATAAATCACGTGAAGAGGGAAATCCCAGAGCATATAGATGGATTCAAGGTCTATTAGAGATACAAAAACGAGCAGGAGACTCACTTGAATTTATTGAGCACGTCAAAACAGATTTATTTCCAGATGAAGTTTATGTTTTTACAACACAGGGTGAGATCATATCTCTTCCACAAGGCGCCACACCAGTTGATTTTGCTTATGCGGTGCATACTGATCTTGGGAACACATGCATCGCTTGCAAAAGTAACGGTCAATTGATCCCTCTATCGGAGGGACTTGAAAGTGGCGTAAGAATTGAAATTATATCAGCCAAGGACGCACAGCCAAACCCGTCTTGGCTGAATTTCGTAATGACAGCTAAGGCTCGTAGTGCAATTCGCCACTTTCTCAAGCACCAACAGCATGATGATTCAATAATTTTAGGAAAAAATCTCCTCGATAGGGCTCTAGGTATTTTCGGCACGAACTATAAAAGTATACGAAAATCTTGGATTAAAAGAGCTTTGAAAGAGACGGGCTGTAGTAAATTTGAGGACGTGCTGCAACAAATCGGTCTGGGTGATAGGATGGCATATGCCTTAGCTAATCTAATGGCTCCGCCGTCCATGCGAAAAGATAAAATACCCGAAAAATTCGAATCGCCGATCATGATTGATACAAGGGAGGGTTTAATTATAAATTATGCCCGTTGTTGTCATCCCATACCAGGGGATTCTATCCTAGGTCACCTCAGCCCCGGTAAAGGTCTTGTTGTCCATATTGATATTTGCAAGAACCTAGACGAAATACGAACTAACAAAGAAAAATGTATACCTCTGAATTGGTCCAGCAAAGTCAAAGGTGATTTTGCAGTAGCATTTAAGGTTGAATTGGTGTCAGAGAGAGGTATCGTTGCTTCCTTAGCTTCGCGCATTTCCGAAACAGAGGCTACAATATTAAAAATCCAAACAGAAGAAAGAGATAGTTTCTCAATGATTATAGATTTACTTATTGAAGTTAGAGGTAGGCTACACTTTGCTCAAGTTATCAAGCGTATCAGAATTTTAAAACAAGTACAGCGAGTATATCGCATAACAAGTTAATAAAAAGGGCATCAATATGATCAATAAAGCCATTATAAATACAGAGAAAGCTCCTACAGCAATAGGAACCTACTCTCAAGCGATCAAGGTCAATAACACTGTATATTTATCGGGTCAGATTGCACTCGATCCAAAAACAATGGAATTAGTAAGAGGCGGTATTGAGTGTGAAATTAATCAAGTTTTTGACAATCTGGCGGCTGTGTGTCAAGCAGCCGGTGGTGATTTAAAAAATATAGTTAAATTAAATATCTACCTGGTTGATCTTAGTTATTTTGCTATAGTCAATACTATTATGGCCAAATACTTTGAAAATCCATATCCAGCAAGGGCTGTAATTGGGATAAATGAGTTACCAAAAGCTGCTAGCATTGAAATGGATGCTATTATGGTAATCTAATCCTTTATCAATAAAGATTTATACCCCTCCTTAAAATTTGAGAAGATAAAAGTATAACCACTATCTTTTATTAATTTATTGCTACATCTTCTATTTGGATTTTGGCCACCTAATTGTTTTGATATTTCATTTTTTTGAGTGGGTATAACGCCCATTTGATTTGCTAACCAAGTTTGTATTTCATGAGTAGGAACTGGCTGGTCATCAGTACCAATATAGAGATCTGAAACATATTTTTTTTGTGAATATAGTTTTAGTATATGAATTATAATACCAACACAATCATCAACATGAATTCTATTTGTCCAAATTATGGGGTATTTAGGTGCGATCCTTCCCTCTTTGATATTATTTAACAATCTACCTCGATATGGACCATATATTCCAGAAAAACGAATGATTACTGACTTAATCGATGTGTTTTCATCAACAGATAGTTCCTCAGATATTGATTTGACTATGTTCTCGGCCTCTAATAGCCTTTTTCCCCTATATGATTTTGAAGAAGCTACTGATGATTCATCCACCCATTCCCCACAGCATTGACTGTAAACACCTGTACTGGATACCCATACAATTAATTGCGGGCGGTATGATAATTTTTTTAGAGTCGATTTTAAAACGTTCGCACCAGTGACATAACTATCTAAATATCCTTGGTCACTCATATAATCAGGAGTCAAAGTAATAACAATGATATCAATATTTGAATTGTCTAATATAAATAAAAAATTTTCGCTATCACAAAGATCTCCTTTTATCGCCTCTATATCTGATGGCAAAGCTGAGGGTTCTCTCCGCATTGCAAGTGTTTGCCAATGACCATATAAGTTATTGTCTGAAAGCGTTCGGATTACCCGAACACCAATATCTCCGCAACCAGCAAACAAGACTTTCAATTAGTTTTTCCTTTTATGGTTTGTTTTCGCTATTATTATAAATGAAAGATCATAAATAACTTTAACTGAATCGTTTCTATAAACCTATTTATCTAGCTGTGATTTAGCATATATGAACAGTCCAAATCTTGACCAGCTTCATGTATCTACCCTCAATGGAGTTGGCGCTCAAATTTCGTCTAAATTATCCAAATTAGGGATTTATACTATACAAGATTTGGTGTTTCATTTACCACATCGGTATATTGACAGAACAGAAATATCTCCCATCGGAACACTAGAAACTGACCAAGAGGTCGTTATTGAAGGTGTAATCACTGAATCTGAAGTGATTTATGGTCGACGCAGAAGCTTACTTTGTCGGTTAGAGGATATTACCGGTTCTGTAAGTTTACGTTTTTTTCATTTTAATAGTTCTCTTCAGAGATGCTTGAAAAGAAATACTTTTTTAAGATGTTATGGTCAAACCAAAATTGGTAGTTCAGGAATCGAGATATACCATCCAGAATATCAATTTATTAATCGGGATAAACCTACGTCTCTTCAAAAGATTTTGACGGCTGTTTATCCAACTACTCAGGGTATTTCTCAACAAAGAATGAGAAATATAGTGCTACAGGCGCTAGCTTTGATAGATACAGGTAAGTTAGAAGAACTACTACCGAATATATTACAAAAATTACCACTCAAAGATGAGCTAAAATTAATTCATCAGCCACCTAGTGATACTCCAATTGAAGAATTAATCAGAGGAGAACACCGCGCACAAAAACGCTTAGCTTTTGAAGAGCTTCTAGCACATAATCTTAGCTTGTTGAAACTTCGCCAATCGATACAACAGAGGGGAGGGCCAATTCTCAAAGTGAATAATATACTGCATGAAAGATTCTTAAATTCTCTGCCATTTATGCTTACTACTGCACAGAATAGGGTGAGTTTAGAGATACAAAAAGATTTAAATAGCTCTACACCCATGCTTCGACTTCTTCAAGGTGACGTTGGATCTGGCAAAACGGTTGTTGCAGCAATCGCAGCACTTCAGTGTATAGCTAATGGAAAACAGTGCGCTTTGATGGCCCCTACAGAAGTTTTAGCAGAACAGCACTTTTCATCTTTTGGGGATTGGTTAAAACCACTCGGAGTAAAGCTAGGTTGGCTTTCAGGAAAAATGAAAAGCAAAGCTAGAATACAGCAGCTAGATTCCATAGAGAATGGTTCAGCTCAAATCGTTGTTGGTACACATGCGCTGTTTCAGGAGGAGGTTTGTTTTCATAATCTAGCTTTAACTATTATAGATGAACAGCACCGATTTGGTGTACATCAGAGACTTGCACTACAAGAAAAAAGACGAAGTGGTAACCAAGTTCCACATCAACTGATAATGACAGCGACACCAATTCCGAGAACACTAGCTATGACCACATATGCTAATCTGGATGTGTCTGTTATTGATAAAAGTCCTCCCGGTCGCTTACCAGTCAATACAGTTGTTATGTTAGATAGGCATAGAAAAAGGGTGATTGATCGGATACAGCATGCTTGCGCTAATGGCTGTCAAGCATACTGGATATGTACGCTCATTGAAGAATCAGACATTCTGGAAGCTCAGGCAGCTGAGGTAACAGCAAGAGAACTTCACCTATTGCTTCCAAAATTAAAAATTGGATTAGTACATGGAAGACAAAAGCCGGATGAAAAATCTACCACGATTGCAGCATTTAAGTCTGGAGAAATTCAACTACTTGTTGCTACAACTGTAGTTGAAGTTGGTGTTGATGTACCAAATGCAAGCTTAATGATAATCGAAAATCCAGAACGGCTCGGGCTTGCACAACTTCATCAACTGAGAGGTAGAGTAGGGCGCGGGGAAAAAGAAAGTCACTGTGTATTATTATATAGTCCACCCTTATCGAGAAATAGTAGTGAAAGACTAAAAGTTATGAGGCAAACAAATGATGGATTTAAAATAGCTGAAATGGACCTTAAGCTCCGTGGAGCAGGTGAAGTTCTTGGAACTAAGCAAACAGGGGAAATAGCATTTAGGATAGCGGACTTAAATAGAGACGCTCACCTGATATCTGAAGTACAAAAAATAGCTCAATTGCTTTTATCTGAATATCCATCAAATGTTGAGCCTCTCATTCAAAGGTGGCTTGGTAGTGACGAACAATATGGACAGGTGTAGTGTCTAATATAAAATGTAAATACAGAATAAAATAAAAGTTTGTTGCTCAACTTGTAATTATAGGAAAAACATTGACTGCTGCTAAAAAATCAAATCAAATATTTATACATGAGCCCAACTGGCACGCCTATAAAAGGACTCCTAATATCTCTATTTCACTGAATATGAGGGATTGGCTGCTCGATAGGGGGTCTTTAACGCAACGATTAACAGAACTTAGTGGGGGCAATTTTCGCGTAAAAGTTCTCAAGCAAAATATTTCAACTCCAGCTTTATCAGAAACTAAGGCCTTAAAAATCCCTTTACGCCAAAAGGCACTTATTAGACAAGTTTTCCTATATTGTCGCAATGAGCCATTGGTTTATGCACGAAGTGTAATTCCACTAGGAACTTTGACTGGAAGATTAAGATATTTACAAAACCTCCAAAATAAAGCACTAGGGGCTCTTTTGTTTAAAGATGCAACTATGAAACGGGGAATCATAAATATTGGCTCTACAAAAATTAATCCTCACTCTCATCATAAGTTTGTTACCACAAATGATTTGGAAGTATGGGGTCGTCGCTCATTATTTTATATTGATAAAAAACCATTATTGGTTAGTGAGCAATTTATGCCGGCACTTCAAAATATCATAGAACATGAGTAATTTTAATGAGATTTTCAATAATGATGATTATATGTACAGTTTAAGAATACAATCCTTTAAAGAAAAGTTCCCTCTTTATATAAAGCTGATGAGGCTTGATAAGCCGGTTGGAATTTTATTGCTCCTATGGCCAACTTTATGGGCTTTATGGCTATCAAGCGAAGGCATGCCGAGTATAAAAATACTTTTAATTTTTATACTCGGTGTAGTAATTATGCGCTCTGCGGGTTGCGTAATAAATGATTTTGCGGACCGAGATATAGATGGTTATGTCAGACGAACAAATAGTCGCCCTATTCCTAATGGAGAGATTAGCCCGAGAGAAGCCATTATCACCTTTTTATTTCTTTCAGTGTTAGCTCTCTCATTAGTTGCTTTTACGAATACACTGACTTTAAAGCTCTCATTTCTAGGCGCTTTTTTAGTAATAATTTATCCATTTATGAAGAGGTATACCAATCTACCTCAGATCTTTTTAGGCGCTGCATTTGCCTGGAGTATACCTATGTCTTTTGCAGCTGTAACAAATAAAATAGATGGTGGTCTATGGTTTCTATATCTAGCAGTTGTTATTTGGGCGGTAACTTATGATACTTTTTATGCTATGGCTGACAGGGCAGACGATTTGAAAATTGGCATTAAGTCGACAGCTATACTGTTCGGTGAAATGGATTTACGTATCACTGCATGCTTACAATTATTAGTTCTGATTCTACTTACTATGACCGGTAAATATTTTGAACGTGGTATATGGTTCTACATATCTTTGATGTGTGTTGTTGCTTTGTTCACTTATCAGCAATATATAATACGTAACAGGGAACCTGCTAATTGCTTGAGTGCTTTTGTTAATAACAACTATGTTGGGCTAATTATTTTTATCGGCTTGGCCTTAGATTACCAGCTATCTTAATAAATGATTTACCATAGTAATTATTTTTAGGGAGCGATCAAGAAATACTACATGTAATTTAGAGTGGTTATACTATGTTTGATAAGACTATCCTAGTTGTAGATGACGAAGCTTCGATACGTGA
>NYXF01000120.1 GCA_002685455.1 Porticoccus sp.
TTAGCCATACTCTTTAAGAAAAGAAAGTGAGATTTAATTGCATCTCTGGTAGTCTTATATTCATTGTATGGTAGTCTAAACTCTTTTGCTGTTTTCTTAACAATCTCTGATAATTTTTTGTAATGAATATGAGATATATTTGGGAATAGGTGATGTTCAACTTGGAAATTAAGTCCACCTGAGAACCAGTTCATTACCTTATTGTTTGTAGAAAAGTTAGAAGTGGTAAAAAGTTGATGAATGGCCCAAGTATTTTTCATGTCTAAATTTTTAAATGGTAAAGGCATCTCTACCTTTTCAACAATATGAGCTAACTGAAAAATTGTACTTAGTATTATACCTGCAGTGTAGTGCATAACAAAAAATCCAAGAAGTATTTTCCACCAAGAAAAATCCAGATAAATCATCGGTAATACAATCCAAATCGAGTAGTAAATAGACTTAGTGAAAATCAAATTAACCCACTGATATAGGGGTTTAATGAACTTTTTAAAAGAAAGCTTCTCTTTTATGTACCTATTAGTCTGAAAATAATCAGCAATCACAGCCCAGTTAAAAGTCATGAGTCCATAAAGAAAGAAAGAATATATATGTTGGAACCTATGATGTGGCTTCCATCTTGTGTGTTCGCTAAATCTTAATATACGTCCAGCAGCTAGATCTTCGTCATGGCCATGAATATTAGTGTATGTGTGGTGGAGCACATTATGCTGAATCTGCCAGTTGTATGCATTTCCTGCTAGTATATATATACTACTTCCCATTATTTTATTTACCCATTTTTTACTTGAGAATGATCCGTGGTTTCCATCATGCATGATATTCATACCTACTCCAGCCATGCCCACACCTGTAACAATAATTAGACCGAGACATACCCACTGATTCAAATCTAAGAACATGATAAGTAAGTAAGGGACAATAAAAATTGAAAAAATAATTACTGACTTTAGATACAGTTTCCAGTTTCCAGTTTTTTTTAATTTATTTTCTGAAAAATATTTATTTATTCTATTATTAAGAGTCTTAAAAAACTTTTGAGGATCTTTTCTTGAAAATTTTGGGAATGATAGATTACGCACATGTAAATGAAATAAATATTTTTCAAAAAATAAATAAAAACTTAATTAATTAAATTATAAATTAAAATTGAAAAAAGTCAATGGAATATAATTTTAAAGGACACTGGGATAATACATATAAAAATACTCCAAAAGAAGAGTTAGGGTGGTTTGAGGATAATCCAGTGCCAACAACAGAGCTAATTGATAAATGCCATTTATCAAAAGACTCTCTTATATTTAATGCAGGAGCAGGCTGTTCTATATTAATCCAGTTATTATCAGAAAAAGGATATAGAAATATTGTAGTTAACGATATCTCTTCAACTGCCATTCAAAACTTAAAAAAACAACTCTCAACTACCAAAAATATTAATTTTATTGTTGATGACTTGACAAATCCAAAAGAGCTTAAAAATTTAAAAATGATTGATTTGTGGCATGACAGGGCAGTTTTACACTTCTTTACAGATAAGAATCAACAATACAATTATTTTGATTTATTAAAAAGAAAAGTTAAAAGTAGGGGATATGTTATTTTCTCTGAATTTGCAGTAGGTGGTGCTAATAAATGTTGTGGTTTAGAAGTGGTTAACTATAATGAGGAAATGTTTAAAGAAGGTTTGGGGGATGATTTTAAATTATTAGAATCTTTCAACTTCGAGTACAAACATCCCACAAATGGTAATAAAAGAAAATATATATACACCTTATTTAGAAGAAATTAATAAAGAATTGCCACTTTAAAAAAATCTATATGATCTTCTCTAGGTAACAACATTAAATTATCAAAGAAATTGAGATCAAAAAGGCCTTTGTGATTTTTTTTCATTTATGAAAAATATTATTAGATTAACAGCTCCTAATGAAAAAATTAATCCTTCTCTTTTTAATTTTCTCTTGTTCAAAAGATAGAACAGCTCAACCTGAGTTATGCGATGAAGATTATAACCCCCCTTTTGGTGGTACAATTTTTATTGACCCTGATATTATAACCCCAGAAGACCCTACAACTTTCGTGGGCTTATCTTATGCAGGTACTGGAATAAGACAGATGTATGACAGGAGGTCGGGATGGATTAACTCAGAACCCTTCTTATTTCCAGCTGAGTATGATGATGGACTAAGTATCGAGATACAAGTTAATCCTGAGTTTGGAACGTGGCAAAATGCCCAAGTATATGCCTTAAAGTATGCGGAGGTGATAGGAAGGTTAACAACTCAGCTAAGAAAAGATGTAGAGACTTCTTGGATTCATAGGGGAGATGAACCATTTGGTGGAGGTAATAATAACCTTTTGATCCATACTGACTGGTCCGAAAAAAATTATGAGAATCAAGGGATATTAGAAGAGACACTTGTGCATGAGGCATCACACACATCATTAGATTCTTACCATGCTGAATCTGAGGGTTGGTTACAAGCTCAAGATAGAGACTGTGAGTTTATATCTGTTTATGCCAGAGACTACCCAATAAGAGAAGATATAGCTGAAAGTTATTTGCCTTATCTAGCAATAAGGTACAGATCTGATAGAATTTCTGAAGATTTAAAGAAAAAAATAGAAGATGCTATACCTAACAGAATCAAATACTTTGATGATAAAAACTTTAATATGTACCCTATTGATTAGTATATGATGATATGTAGATTATTAATTATCTTTTTTTTGCCATTTATTGTTTTTAGCCAAGGTAATAACTTGAAAGAAAGGCCATCATTTGAATACATTCAATTAGAGTCAGGTCCAGTTGTTGATGGAGATGTTTTAAATGATAAAATTTGGGATGGAGTATCAAATCTTTCTGAAATGATACAGTCTAAACCTTCAAATGGTGAGAAATCATCTGAAAAAACACAGATAAAAGTAGCCTTCTCATCATCAGTGATGTATGTTGGTGTTATGTGTTACGATTCTGATCCAAATTCTCTAGTGGTTTCGGATTCTAGGAGAGACGCAAGCTTAGATGATGATGATAGTTTCTTATTTATTATAGATACTTATAACGATCAGCAAAATGGATTTCTATTTGGAACAAACTCAGCTGGAATGCAGTATGATGCCCAAATTGATAATGAAGGTGAAGGAAATCGTAGTTCCTCAAGACAACAGAGTGGAGTCATAGGTGGGACAAACCTTAACTGGGATGCGACATGGGTTGTTGAAACAAAGATTACTGATGAGGGGTGGAGTGCTGAATTTGCTATTCCACTTAAATCAATTCGATTTGGTTCGGGACTAAATAAAACATGGGGAATTAATTTCCAGAGAAATATTAGCAAAACAAATGAGGTATCATACTGGGCATCAATGCCAGCAGACTATAATTTTAATATTAAAAGAGTCTCATTAGCGGGTAAGTTGAATGGTGTATCTTTAAAAAGTCCCGGTAATCTCAAATTTCTTCCGTATGCACTTGTGAAAGCAAGTCACAACAAGGCCTTTAAAAACAATAAATTTAATCAGGATTACGGAGCAGATTTGAAATATAGTATCACTTCAGGATTAACCTTAGACTTAACATATAACACTGATTTTGCACAAGCAGAAGTTGATAAACAACAAGTAAACCTAGATAGGTTTAATCTCTTTTATCCTGAAAAAAGAGCATTTTTTTTAGAGAATGCAGGTCAGTTCTCAGTTGGAAGTCCTGGTGAGGTAGACTTATTTTTTAGCAGAAGAATTGGAATATCTGGAAATGGAAGTATAGTCCCCATAATTGGTGGAGGTAGGTTATCAGGTAAAGTTGGTAATACAAATATTGGTTTACTATCTATGGTAACAGATGATGTAGATGAAATTTCAGTTAAGAAAAATAGTTTTAACGTGGCTAGAATTAACCATAATTTTGAAAATACAAGGTCTTCTATTGGGGGTATTTATGTTTCTAGAGATAGAATTGGTTTGAATTCAGTCAGTGACTACAACAGAGTAGTCGCCGTAGATGGTGTGTGGGGAATTGGTAAGAAGGCTAAAGTATCGGGTTTCCTCTCAAAAAGTTATACACCTGGAATAGAAGAAGATGACCACGCATTTAGGCTTGCAGCGAACTATGATTGGAATTTATGGAGATTATTAGCAAGCTACACTGAAATTGGTGAAGGATTTAATCCTGAGGTTGGTTACCTTGAGAGGAACTCATTTAAAAAACCTCAATTCATGATATGGAAAACCATTCGATTTGATGATAGCAGGAAGCTTCTTGAAGTGAGACCACATATATATTCAAGAACATATTGGGATTTTACAGGAAAGTTAGTGTCAAGTTGGTTACATGTCGATAACCACTGGGCTTGGAGGAACGGATTGGAAATTCATACAGGAGTAAATTTTACAAGAGAGTGGGTGTTTAACGACTTTAATATATCTGACTTGACAATAAACCCTTCTAAATACAATCATGCTGAGGCACAGATAGTATTTATAACAAACCCTAACAAAAAATTATCATTTAATAACAGGAGCTTTATAGGAGGCTATTTTGGTGGTTATAGAGTATCAAATAATTTATCATTTAACATAAGACCAGGCGATAAGTTTAATACCTCAATTTTTATTAATAGTAATAATTTAAGACTTAATAATGGTGAACTGGATGCTGTTATTAGTGGACTTAATTTATCTTATTCTTTTAACCCAAAAATGTTTATTCAGAGTTTAATTCAGTATAATAATGTCACAAATTTATTTTCTGTCAATGCGAGATATGGACTAATTAGAGATGCTAATTCAGGTCTTTATGTAGTCCTTAATATTGTGAAAGATGATGACATTTCAGATTATACTAACTACCAACAAATAACTATTAAGTACACTCATACGTTTGATATATTGAGGTAGCTTATCTTTAAAATTGACACGATTTTATATCTTTTTTTTATTATTTATCTCTTGTCACCAAGATAAAGAGTTCGGTCTGATTATTAATATTTTTCCTGAAGATGCAGGATCAACTAGTCAGTTAAACAGCTTTTATTTTGAAGGAGATGAAATTATTCTTTTAGCTATACCAAATGAATTCTATGAATTTGACAGATGGTCTGGAGATTATGAAAGTAATAACTCTGAGATAAGATTTATTATAAAGAATAATTTCTCTATAACTGCTAACTTCAAACTTTTGGATTCTGATAAGGATGGTATTGTAGACAAAGAAGATCAGTGTTTAGATACCGAGATCGGGACTAAAGTAAATTCAGTTGGATGTTCTGACGAAGATTTTGATTATGATAATGATGGGGTTATAAACTCTGAAGATAACTGTCCAAATACTCCTACCAGTACATCTGTTAATAATAAAGGATGTTCCTTAATTAAACTCCATGACAATGGAATTACCTTAAAAGCAACATATTCTGCTTTAGACTATATAGGTGGAGTAGTATTATTTGATGGTGATAGTGTTATGATAGTTAGGGATTGGGATCATATCCTATCTTTAGACCCTTCAACTTATAATAAAGAAGTAAAATTTGCAACATCATTTATTGAAGAGACTAGAGAGCTTTGTTCTCTTCCATGTAAAATAAGTGACAACTTTGATATGAGTACATGGGATATGAGTGGGGTGAAATCTATGTATTTCACATTCTGGAATACGAACGGATTTAATCAGGATCTCTCAAAATGGGATGTTAGTGCTGTGGAAAGTATGGAAGGAATATTTTTTCATGCTTACAACATGAATGTGGATATATCAAGTTGGAATGTTTCAAATGTGAGAAATATGAAGAGAATGTTTAGAGGTGCAAAATATGCTAATCCAGATGTCTCACAGTGGGACGTATCTGAGGTAAGAGATATGAAAGAAATGTTTTTAGGAACTGATATTGCGCAAGACTTGAAAAACTGGGATGTTTCAAATGTAACTAATATGGAAAAAATGTTTTATGATGCTAAATATTTTAATCAAGACTTATCAATTTGGGATGTAGGTAATGTATCTGAATGTAACTCATTTTATGAAAATGCAAGTTCCTGGAATCTACCTAAACCAGATTTCATTAACTGTGAACCATAATAATTAATCAAGCATATGTCATAATTTATCTCTTCATTTAAATTTCGATTTATTATATTGTCCGTCAAATTAAAATAACCAAATCAGATACATTGTTATCAGTAAGAAATATATATAAATCATATGTTGACCACATGGCACTTGACAATGTGTCTTTGGATGTTAATAAGGGAAGCATCTTTGGACTGCTAGGACCTAATGGGGCTGGCAAGACATCTATGATTAGAATCATTAACCAAATCATTAACCAAGATAAAGGGGATATTTTTATAAATGATAAAAAAATTACCTATGATGACGTAAGAAAAATAGGATATATGCCAGAAGAGAGGGGTTTATATAAGAAGATGAAAGTTGGTGACTTCTTGCTTTTTATGGGAAAACTAAAGGGGCTTTCTAGGAATAGATGTATTGATTCTGCAGCCCAATGGTTTGAAAACTTAGAGGTATCTAACTGGTGGAAAAAAGGTATTGAGGATTTGTCAAAAGGTATGAGTCAAAAAGTACAATTTATTTCAACTGTAATCCACGATCCTGAACTGATAATATTAGACGAACCCTTTTCAGGTTTTGATCCTGTAAATGCAAATCTTGTTAAAAAAAATTTATTGAGACTTAAGGCTGAAGGAAAGACAATTATATTTTCAACACATAGGTTGGAATCAGTAGACGAACTGTGTGACCACCTTGCCATGATAAACAACTCAA
>NYXF01000107.1 GCA_002685455.1 Porticoccus sp.
CGAATTGCTGTAGAGCATGATCCGAGGATGGTAGGTTTGATGCCTTCAACTAAAGGAACCCTATAGAATAATAGGGTTTATTAGCTCCATAAATTGGCTTAAGGGTAGCACTTCAATTAATTAATCCATTAACCTTAAGTATATTTCAGCTAGATTACTGTAATGGATTATATGTCCAATTCAAAGACCACTATAGTGGAATTGATATCGTAAAAATAAATAACCAAATCGTTATCTTTTTTTCATACTCATATCTATTACCTTTATTAATCTAACTCCTAAATAGTCTTAATCTTATTGGCTATATTTATAGACATCAAGTGAGTCTGTCCCTTAAGCGTTATAAAGAACAACGAAAATTGAAAACGCTTTGATTTGGAGATACTCTATAACTGATAGAGATTCAACTCTGAGGTGTGTTATGGGAATAGTTTCATATCTTTTCTGTGTGCTCATTTGTTACTGCTGGCAAATGAAAGGTTTTTATCTAGAGCAAGAGCTTTGGCATAATCTGGATGAGAAAAAATATACACAGATAGAAGCAGATTACTATCTCAATAGGCTTGAGACCGATAAACGACAGATGTGGTTATGGAGTTTCATAGGTGGTTTTTATCTAATGGGTCCTGTTTATTTGCTAATCTTCAAGCTTTTTGAGTAAAAATATAAGAGTCTTAAAAAAGCAAAATATATAGTGGATGATTCTATGACATTTTTGGATGGCGAAAATGCAGCGAAGGAAGAAATTAGAATTCATGGATTTGATTTAGAGCTTTGGAATGAGTTTTTAAAACATCCAAAAGATTTTAAGAAACTATTTAGTAAAGCCCTAGTTGATAAATCTGAGGAATTTATAGAAGGATATAAGAGTTATTGCAGCTCGTACGCGCTGTGGGCAGATACAATCTCCTATAGGGATAATTTACCATCATGGAGAACTCCATGGAAAAATGCACCTGAAGAGGAAAATGATGGGTCTAATGACGAAAAAAAAGATTAAGCAGTAACTTTGTTAGGAGGCATAGCGTGTTTGATAGCTTATTTATTTTCAATAAAGAAAGGTCGCCATTGCAGGCGCTGGGGTTTTATATTGTCTTTTTTTTCGCAGGTATAGCGATAGCTGTAGCTGTAGGTGCAATTTTTTCAATTAACTATGAATCTGGTTATTTAGCTGGACAAATTATAGCTTTCATCTATTGTATTTTTATAGGATATTTAATACTTTCTGAAAAAGGTCAATTAAAAAGCGGGTATTCAATTTCAATTTTTATGATAGCAATTTTAGCTTACTTTTTTGGATGTTTAGGTGGACTAGTTCCTGTTGCTTATTTATCCACAATTAAAAGTTTACGATTTTAGTAAATTGATTTTAACTAGAAAAAATAGGATTCACACGAAATGAAAACATTAACTAAAATATTCATGTTGGTAATCGTGTTAATGTTCACGTCTTCCTCTTTTAGCGCATGGACTAAAGTGAAAAAAATTGATGATGGAACTGTCTATTATGTGGATTTTAAGAGTATTAAAAAACAAGGTGGATATTCTTATTTTTGGGCTTTATCCGATAGCCCGAAGGCATGCATACATGGTCATTTATCTGGTAAAATCTATAAAAAAGTTGATTGTATGTTAATGCGTTATCAGGATTTACGTTTTATAAATTATAAGCAACCTATGGGTCTTGGCCCCGAGGATAGAGAGAGTTATTACAGTCCAAAAAATCATGATTGGAAATATCCTAAACCTAACTCATCATCAGAGGCAACTTTAAAGGCAGCCTGTGGTGAATAATACACCAAGGAGTGCATTATGTTCTTTACAGAAACTACTTCATTTATCCGTAATGAGGTAGACAGATGATAATACGCATAATATCGGGGCTTATAGCAGCTAGTCTAGCCTTTCTTATTGGTGTGGGTGGTTATATTTTAGAAGTTTTAGGTATTCTTCTTCTAATTGGTTTTTTTATAGTTTGGTCTATAAATAGAAAAGATTAAAGATAGATACAAATCTGCTCCTGATAATTTGTAATCTTTGTAACAATATACAAAAAAGGATCAATTAGAAATGAAAACACAAATAAAATCTGCACTACTTCTGCTGTTAGCTTCTACATACATAAATTTAGCTCTTGCTGGTGGCGAAAAAATACGTTAGCTCAAATATTCCAACTGCTACTTCTTCAACAGCTTTCTCATCTAATACAGCTATATCACAAAATATAAAATTAAGTGAAAAGTTTAAGGGTTTTGCTTTAGAGTTTTCTGGTGGATACCAAGATACTGATAGCAATGGAGACAGTTCTCCCAAAGTTAACGGTGTTTCACAAACAAGTGTCACCACATCAGGTTTTGATGATTCAGATAGCATTTATGGAATAGGCGGGAGCTACAACTTTGCCATCAGCAAAAAATACCTGCTAGGTATCGGTTTTGATTATAACCTTAATGATATTGATATAGTAAAAAAGTAAAGCTACTGCTCATGTTGAGGATGGTTTAACCATTGACTGGAATAAATACGAACTTAAAGACCTCTTTAGTGTATACATTAAACCGCAACTAGTTATTGATGAAGATAAGCTAATCTATGCCAAGCTGGGTTACGTAAGTGCTGACTTATCAATTATGAGCGGTGATTCCGAGTACGTCTCTTCATCAAACGAGAGTATGCATGGGTACACAGTTGGGGCGGGCTATAAACAAGCATTCAGTCAATCTTTTTTTGGGTTTTTTGAAGTCAATTACACACAGTTTACAGAAGAATCAGCACTCGCAAATTATACTAATTTTGGCGGCGATTACGTCCAAAGTTCTGATCTCGATATAGATTTATACGCTGTCAAAGTTGGTATAGGTTATCAATTTTAAATTTTAACTTGTTGGTGAGGCTTCAGTGGATGCTCGATCCTTTTATTTAACTCGACCTCTCAACATCCTGCTGTTATTTTCATACTTCTGTTATATTTAACAGGGCATTTAACTGGTCTGCTTCTGACTTTGGTGGGATAATCTTTTCAATAACGATAAGTTGTTATTGCTATTACTACCTTATTATAATCTTCCTCTACTGGCTCTAAAACTTAAGGGGTTTTATATCATGTTTGATAAAATAAAAAATAAGTCAAAAGATTTAAATGATTCTATTAAAGAGAAAGTAGGCGAGTTGGGTGGTAAAGCTACGTCACTTTTGGGTGATGGGTTATCTGAAATTAACGGGCTTAAACCTGTATTGGAAAAATCAGGATTTATAATAGGTGACGTTTTTTTTGGCTTATCATTTCCACCCAAAATCGGCATCATCGTTGAGCAAAAAGCTGGTGGAGTCAAAAACCTTGATAATCTCTCTGATAATGAAAACTTATCTAAGCTTCAGTCAGCAATAATTTCCTCTATACAAAAAGTTTATAAAATGAATGAGATGGTAGAAAACCATGATCACACCATTGGTCAGATTGAAATTGAAATGGGCCTACCACCAGGTATTAAAGTGCATTTAAATTCCAAAGAATCAAGGGCATTTGCTTCTTAAATAAAACTTCTAAAAGTAGCCTAAATTTATCCCACGGGAGGAGCTTTTTTTATATGCATAGCTGGATTCCTCAATCATAAATACGGTTAGTATTATGCATGCATTAATCATTTAACACCTGATTCATAAATATAAATCCGTGGTAAAATTGTTAAGGGAGCGAGGGAGGTTGTTCCATAAGCTGATTATATATAGCACCCCCCCATACATAAAACAGCTGAATTTGAAAAAACTTATTATTAGGGTAATCTGTTTAAAAAAGGAATAAGGATTCTCCGTAATGAAAACACTAATAACCACACTTTCTTTTATCACTTCTATCGCCTCCAAGTTGGAGTAAGACTATGCGTGATTTGGTGCAACGTGATGGTATTTACTATAAGAAATCTTCTGATGTTCCCTTTTCTGGAAAGGTAACTGAGTCACATAAAGGTTTAATAACGAATGGTAAAAAAGAGGGTGAGTGGAGTCGTTACTTCGTTGGCGGTCAGTTGCATTACAAAGGTAACTACAAGAATGGCAAGATGGAAGGTGAGTGGATTACTTACCACCGTAAAGGTCAGTTAAATTCCAAAGGTAACTACAAGAATGGCAAGATGGAAGGTGACTGGGTTGTTTACAGTGGGAACGGAATTCCATATAAATCAAAAACAGGAACCTTCAAGAACGGAGTGAAGATTAGTGACTGACAGACTAATCACACAACAAGTTATTTATTCCAAATAGTAAATTTTTTGAATAATGTGTAGTTGATTCCAGCAAAAATTAAGGATGTTCCTCCTAGAAGTTTAATACCTCCTTCTAAAATTGTATAAAAGCTAGTTGGATTAGAGAATATTGCAATAATAAAAAAAAACATAAATAAAGTATAATTAAGGTTAATGATTAACTTCAGCTTCTCCATCATAGTTTATTGTCCTGTGGGCGTAGTTTGATTAGTTTTCAACTGAATAACATTACCCTACTTTCAGCCTTAAGCTTCTATCGTATTTGACAGGGCATTGTGATAATCTTCGTTTAATTTTTATAGGATAAGCTCTAGAATATCTGTAGGTAGTTTTGTTTTTTATTGAAACATAGGGTGGTAATTTCATAATCTGTGGCTAAATCTGTGGCTAAAACACGATTATACATCATACATAAAATAGTAAAACCCAGGAAATACAAGGCTTATGAGTCAATATGAACAGCTGATTGCAGTGCTTGATTATGGAATGGGTAATTTGCATTCTGTGTCTAAAGCTCTGGAGAGGGTTGCACCAAAAGCTAAGGTTATAATCACGCAAAACCGAAAAGATATAATTGATGCGGATAGATTAGTTTTTCCAGGAGTTGGTGCCATAAAGGACTGTATGTCTAATATTAGAGGTCTTGGATTTGATAAATTAATTATTGAAGCTATCACCAGAAAACCAGTTCTAGGCATTTGTTTGGGAATGCAAGCCTTGCTTCAAGGTAGTGAAGAAAACAATGGGATCAGTTGTCTGGGTGTTTTTCAAGGTAACGCTAAATTTTTTAGTCAGGAAATAAAAAATGGGGGTAATGAAAGGCTAAAAGTACCTCATATGGGTTGGAATCAAGTTCACCAAGAAAATGACCACCCAATCTGGCACGGAATAGAGCAGAATGAGCATTTTTATTTTGTGCATAGCTATTTTGCCGCAAACTGCTCACGAGAAAATATAACTGGGTGTACTGACTATTCAATTAACTTTGCTTCAGCATTAGCATCCAAAAATTTATTTGCAGTACAATTTCACCCTGAAAAAAGTCACTCAGCTGGACTTCAATTACTTGAAAATTTCATAAGCTGGGATGGATCCTAATTACAACAAACTAAATAGTAGGAATATTTTTTGTTAATTATACCCGCAATTGATCTAAAAGATGGGAAATGTGTTCGCCTAAGACAAGGTCGTATGGAGGATTCGACTATTTTCAGCGGCAGTCCACTTGAAACTGCTCGTCGGTGGATAGAGGCAGGGGCGAGGCGACTGCATCTAGTTGACTTGAACGGAGCCTTTGCTGGAAATCCAGTTAATAGTCAGGCGGTCAAAGAAATTGCAAAAAACTACCCTCGTATACCTATCCAAATTGGTGGTGGAATCCGGAATGGTAACACTATTGAGGCCTACCTTAATGCAGGTGTCAAATACGTCATAATTGGAACTAAAGCTGTAAAGGATCCAAATTTTGTCACAGAGATGTGTAGGCAATTTCCTGATCGTATCATTGTTGGTATTGATGCAAAAAAAGGTCAAGTTGCAACTGACGGTTGGGCCAAAGTAACAGCAGTAAAAGCGACTGACTTAGCTAAAAAATTTGAGTGCGACGGTGTGAGCGCTATAATTTATACTGACATAGATCGGGATGGCATGATGCAAGGTGTAAATATTGAAGGTACTATTACGATGGCAAAAGCCTCCTCCATCCCAGTTATTGCATCGGGAGGTATTACTGACATGCGAGACATATCAGCTCTAAATAATATTACAGAGCCAACTATATTTGGTGCTATAACAGGAAGAGCAATCTATGAGGGGACCCTAAACGTCACCAATGCTCAGAAAATTTGTGATGACTATCAACCATCTAATTAATAAATTTATATATAGTATTAATTATATATTTAGCTCTGATACTATATCTTTGGTTGGTTTAGTTACCCCATGTGGCTTCGGTCTACCTTTGGTATCAACATGCACAAAAACTAAATCAGAAACCTGAGTAATAATATTCGTTGTTTTTTTGTTTCTTACAACACAAGATAAAGTTAGTGAGGTAGTCCCAAGGCTTATTAATTCTGTGCCTATTTCTATAATATCTCCGATTCTTGCTGTAGAAACAAACTCAACCTTAGAAATCATCTTAGTAACTAATTTTTCAGAACCAATTTGACAGGTCGCAAATATAAATGCCTCTTCATCTATCCATGCTAAAACTCGACCTCCGAAAAGAGTCCCGTTTGAGTTTAAATCTTTAGCGCTGATCATTTTTCTAGTTCGGAATAACATAATTTTCCAGAATATAAATTTTATAATTTAATTATGACATTTTAACGAATATTAACTAGATATTTTTTATACAATAGTATTTATTTTCATTTACAGTGAAGCCAAATTGACAGGAAAAATAAAATAATATCAGCTGTTAACTTAAATGTAAGATAACATAGTAATTTGAAACTTATTAAATACAAAATCCTATAAAACAATGGAAAGCGTTTGTAATGATTGATAAAGAAAAATTAATGATCTATTTAAAAAAAACCATATCGAAGAAATCTAATCGATTACCACTAGTTATAGGCCTAGCGGTATTAATTTGGATGACCAGTGGGCTATTTTCAAGTGGTAAGCGTGCTGATTTATCGAACGAAAACTTGTTAAAACAAAAGATGACTGTTGAGGTTTCAGGTATAAAATCAGAGGAAGCTGAAGATTTCATCACTATAAGAGGTGAGATTGAGCCATTTAGAAAAATAGAAATTAAATCGCATCTGGCCGCACATGTACTAGAAATTCTAGAGAATGAGGGTGCTTATATATCGGATGGAGACCTTATATTTAGACTTGCCAATGTCGATCGTTCAGCGCAGTTTTTTATTACAAAAGCAAAAATTTCTAAGAGTTTAAATAAGATAGTACAACTTGAGGCCCTAACTTCAGACGATCAAAATAAATCAATTAAATTGATAGAGGCTCAGAAAGAATTATCTATTTTGAGATCTAAAATTAGAAATATATTAGTAGAGCGTGGAAATATATTAGTAAAGGCGCCATTTAGCGGAATACTAGAGGAGCAGATTGTAGAGGTAGGCAGTTATGTCGAAAAAGGAGAGATCTTAGCTACTCTTTTGGACGAGTCAAGTCTGAAAGCCACTGGCTATGTCTCCCAACAAAATATTGAGAGACTCAAACTTGGTCAAAAGGTAAATGTTTACTTACTAAACGGAAATAAATCAGACGCAACTCTGACATATATCGCTAATTTAGGGGATTCAAAAACCCATAGCTATAAAATTGAGGCTCAACTGAATAATCCTCACGAAGGAATTAAATCTGGTGCAAGTGCTAGGATTGAAATAATCGTAGGGTCTGTGGCTGCTCACTTTGTATCAGCAGCAAATCTTTCTTTAGACATGGAAGGTAATATAGGAATCAAATCTGTAAATAAAGAAAGTATTGTTAACTTCCATAAAATTGAAATTCTACGCACAGAAAAAGAAGGAGTATGGGTTACAGGGTTGCCTAATAAAATTAAAATCATAACCCAAGGTAGTGGTTTTGTTGGAGAAGGGGAATCTGTAAAACAGATTTCCAAATTCTGAGGCAGTATGTCTAATGACAATTATCGATTTATCTTTCTCGCGAAGCAGAACAGTACTTTTAACACTGCTCTTCATATTGATTTTTGGCTCCATTGCATATCAAGATATACCTAAAGAAGCTGAACCAGATATTGCTATTCCTTTTATCTATGTTTCTATGAGGCATGAAGGCATATCCCCTGAGGATGCTGAGAGGTTGCTTGTCAAGCCAATGGAGAAGGAATTACAGTCAATAGTTGGACTAAAAGAAATGCGCAGTAACTCTGGAGAGGGTTATGCTTCGGTTCAACTTGAGTTTAATGCAGGCTTTGATAGTAAAAAAGCAAAATCGGACGTCCGAGAAAAAGTAGATACAGCTAAGACTAGACTTCCAGATGACACCGACGAACCAAAAGTAATCGAAATAAATGTAGCGCTATTCCCAGTGTTGACCGTATCACTCTCGGGTGCAGTTCCTGAGAGGACTTTAGTTAAGATTGCTAGGTCGATGCAAGACCGAATTGAATCTCTACCTGGGGTGCTAGAAGCCGAAATAAGCGGTGACAGAGAGTCAATTCTTGAGATATTAGTTGATCCAGCGGTAATGGAAACTTATGAGGTTAAATATGATGAGCTTTTTTCTTTTATAAGGAACAACAATTTATTAGTTGCAGCGGGGGCTATAGATTCTGGTGCTGGTCGATTTGTACTTAAAGTACCAGGAGTGATCGAAAATCTAGATGATGCTTTGAATTTACCAGTCAAGGTTGTGGAGGATCGTGTTGTTACATTCGGTGATGTTGCTACTGTCAAAAAAAGCTTTAAAGATCCTCAGGGTTTTGCACGTGTCGAGGGAGAGCTCGCTGTAACTCTTGAAATCAAAAAAAGAGTTGGCGCTAATATAATCGAAACCGTTAATAATGTTAAAAAGCTCATAGAGGATGAGCGCTACTTGCTACCAGCCTCCCTAGAAATTACCTATATGCAAGACAAATCAAATAAAATTAGAACTATGCTGAACGATCTCCAAAATAATATACTTTCAGCAATTATTCTTGTTGTTATTGTGATGATAGCGGCTTTGGGCTTCAAGTCAGCTCTCCTAGTTGGCTTAGCAATACCTAGTTCATTTCTTGCTGCAATACTTGTATTGAATTCGCTAGGTTATACCCTAAACATTGTTGTTCTTTTCAGTTTAATTCTTGTTGTAGGTATGTTGGTTGATGGAGCTATTATTGTAATAGAACTTGCTGATAGACGAATGAGTGAAGGAATGGCTCCTTACGATGCATATTTATCAGCTGCCAAACGTATGGCATGGCCAATAACAACCTCGACAATAACAACGCTCGCTGTTTTTATGCCCCTACTTGTTTGGCCGGGTATGGTTGGAGAATTCATGAAATTCCTGCCAATTACAGTAATGATCGCTCTATTTGCGTCTTTATCTATGGCGTTAATTTTTTTACCTGTATTGGGTTCAGTTCTTAATAAAAATACAACGTATGCAATAAAAACAATTGATGGCCCCATAACAGAAAAATACACTAAGTTCCTGAGAAAGCTTTTAACGATTCCCGGTAAGACACTCGGAATTTCTTTTTTGATCATGGTATCTGTCTTTATTTTGTATAGTTTTTTAAATAAGGGTCTTGAGTTTTTTCCTGATATAGAGCCTGAATTCGGATTAATACAAATTCAAGCGAGAGGCGATCTATCAATATATGAAAAAGATGAGCTCGTAAAAAAAGTTGAGAGTCGGATAGAGGGGATGGAAGAACTTCGATCAATATATGCAAAATCATTCAATAGAGTGGCCCGAAATAATAATAGTGCAGATCTAATTGGCTCAATCCAGTTAGAGTTTATTGATTGGGATAAAAGGCGCCCTGCCGCAGAAATATTCAATGAAATGAAACGGTTAATTTCAGATATTCCAGGAATTAAAGTTGAATTTATAAAGTCGAAAGATGGACCAGCTTCAGGCAAACCTATTCAACTTGAGTTTAGTTCTTATGACTTTTCTTTGATTTCTCCAGCCATAAAAAGAGTTCGAGAAATAATGATTAATCAAGGCGGCTACGTAGGCATTGAGGATGATCTACCCTTGCCTGGTATTGAGTGGCAAATAACTGTTGATAGAGCTCTGGCTGCTCGTTATGGAGCGGATATAGCTTTACTAGGACAATCAGTAAAGCTAATTGCATCAGGTATAAAAGTAACTGATTATCGTCCAGACGATAATGATGATGAAGTTGATGTTATAGTTAGGTTTCCTATCGATAATCGTCATTTAGATCAATTGAATGAATTACGTATTTCAACTAATGTAGGAATGATACCAGTTAAGAACTTTATAACTATAGAGCCCGCCTCTAAAAGTGGCTCGATAGCAAGAGTGGACTCAAGAAGGACAAATACCTTAAGAGCAGATGTTGCTGAAGGAGTTTTGCCGGATACTCAACTAAAGGAGCTAAGAAAATCACTTAAGCCGTTGGCTTCTAGCTCACAGGTATTTATAAAATTTAAAGGGGAAGATAAAGAAAAACGTCAAGCGATGCAATTCTTGCTAGGTGCCTTTCTTACTGCATTATTATTGATGACCCTAGTCTTAGTGACACAATTTAATAGTATTTTTCAATCATTAATAGTTCTTTCCGCAATAGTTTTTTCTACCACAGGTGTACTTTTGGGTCTTCTGATCACAGCCCAACCATTTGGGATAGTTATGGTTGGGCTAGGTATCATCGCGTTAGCGGGGATAGTTGTGAACAATAATATCGTGTTAATAGACACTTATAATCGAATGAAAAAAAATGGGCTTAACCCATATGATGCAGCACTTGAAACTGGAAAGAGAAGGCTTCGACCAGTTTTTCTTACTGCTTTTACGACTGTATTAGGGTTAATGCCAATGGTGCTAGCAATGAATATAGATCTCGTTAATCGAAATATAAGTTTTGGAGCTCCATCAACGCAATGGTGGACGCAACTTGCTAGCGCAATTGCTGGTGGTTTAACATTTGCCACTCTATTAACACTTATGTTAACTCCGTGCTTGCTTTTACTTGGTGAGGAAATTTGGGGGAAATTATCTGTAGTTAGAGAGTATGCTTATAAAATTCTTCTATCCTTTAAGAAATATTATAAAAAATAAAGCCAGACTATATAAGAATTGTTCAATGCAGGTAAGAATTAATATTTCTAATCAGGTGAATTAGCTAGTGAATTTTCAATCGCTTAAAATACATAAACAGCTACTAAAAGCTCTCGAAAAGCTTTCTTTGATTGAAGCAACAGATGTCCAAAAAAAGATCATTCCGCTAATACAAGAAGGTAAAGATATTATGGTATTAGCGCAAACAGGTAGTGGAAAAACTGCAACTTTTTTGCTGCCCACATTACAATTTATATTAGAAAAAGATGCTCCTAGATCTAGCACCCGTTCCTTGATTCTTTTACCGACTCGTGAGCTAGCGATCCAAACACAGGTCTACTTAAAACAGCTAGCATCCTTTACATACATTAAATCTGGTCTAATTATTGGTGGTGAAGCATTTAAACATCAGGTTGCAACTTTAAGAAAAAATCCTGAAATAATTATAGCAACACCAGGAAGGCTAGTGGAGCATATTGAGAAAGGTACAACCGATTTTAATGATTTAGAAATACTGATATTAGACGAAGCAGATCGAATGCTCGATATGGGGTTTGCTGACGAAATGCATACGATCACTAAAAGCTGCAATAAGAATAGGCAAAACTTATTATTTTCTGCCACATTGAATCACAGGGGTTTTAGGCAAATCAAAACAATGTTTAAAGGCCCTAAATTGATAAAGATTGATTCAGCGAGGAAGTGTCCTCAACAAATTTCACAACAGATAGTTTTATGTGACAATAAAAAACATAAAGAAGAATTAATAGTAGCTCTGATTAGTGAAAAAAAAGCAAACAAAATATTTATTTTTTGTAAAACACGAATTCAATGCGAACAACTAAATAGCTTTTTGAGATATAAAAAATACCGCTCCGCTTTTATTCACGGAGAGATCTCTCAGAATGACCGTAAGGCTGTTATAACCAAATTCCATAGTGGTGGCATTGAGATTTTGGTAGCTACTGATCTGGCGGCTCGTGGTTTAGATATCAATGATGTTGAGATAGTAATAAATTTTAACGTTGCTTCATCAGGAGATGAATATATTCATCGTGTTGGAAGAACTGGAAGAGCTGGAAAAAAAGGTAAAGTAATCTCCTTAATTACCGCTGATGACTGGAATCAAATGTCTAGTATTGAGCGATATCTAAAAATTCGATTTGAAAAAAGGGTGCTCAAGGGGTTAAAGGCACAATATTGTGGTCCAAAAAAGATTAAAAATTCAGGTAAAGCAGCTGGAACCAAAAAAGGTAAAGCTATAAAGAAAAAAGAAGTAATCAACTAACTTATATTTGAAAAATAATCTTTATAGCTGTCTGGAATCATAAGCCCAGTGCAATAAAGCCTGTCTTTGTTTTTTTCTACAACTAAAATCGTAAGGCTCGCAATACTTTTTTATAGCACCTGCATGTCTACTAAATGCTCTCCAGCGTTTAATCTGCCTTACGTCCTCGTCTTCCATCCTTCTGCCTAAATAATATCGACAATACCATTGGAACCAACCTCGAGGATCCTGGGGGTGAATCCAACCCTTCTTATTCCACTCACTCAATGGCTGAGAAGCGTCAACGGAGAAATAATTTAATTTTATATTTTTTTTAGAGGGGCTAAGCCTAGCGTTCAAAAACCAATCCTGAGGATATTCACTTTTGCAATCATTTAAGTACTTTCCGCCAAAAACACCTAACTCCAACATCTCTTTTGGAGTTAGTTGCGGTTGAAAGATAGCGTTGAAATCATCGCCAACGGGAGCAACCAAACGATATCTATAGTCAGTCTGCATTTTATCGTTCACTAAAACTATCTTCATAGCCAACCATTCAACCAAATTTTTGGGTCTTTAAGTTCTCTCCAATCTAAAGAGATTATATGTTTTGATAGGATAGCTTCGATAAAACAAGATGATATTTCGCCTTTCTCGTTATAATCAACCTGAATGACCAAAAAGTGCTTTTCTTTGTTAGTTGGGCTGACAGACGTCCATTTACTATTAAGGAGTTTCTTAAAATTTACTTTATTTTTTAACATATACCAACTGACTCAAAAAAAGATAGGCATAAAAAAATGCCATAAGAATATCAATTAAGATACTTCCGGCACTTAATGTTTTTGATCAGTTATCCCTTAATATACCTAGTAGCTTGTCAACACTCTCTTTCGCGTCGCCAAACAACATGCGTGAGTTGTCTTTAAAGAACAGGGGGTTATCAACGCCAGCATAACCCGATGCCATTCCACGTTTGAGTATAACTACTTGTCCTGATTTCCATACCTCCAATACAGGCATTCCAGCAATGGGGCTGTCTGGATCATCCATAGCAGCTGGGTTTACTGTATCGTTTGCTCCGATGACAAGCACAACGTCAGTATCTGGAAAATCATCGTTCAATTCATCCATTTCTAATACGATATCATATGGAACCTTTGCTTCCGCCAATAGAACATTCATGTGTCCTGGTAGCCGACCAGCTACAGGATGTATACCAAAACGAACGGATATCCCTTTATCACGGAGTATTTTGGTGATTTCACCAACTGCATTTTGAGCTTGTGCAACTGCCATCCCATAACCAGGTACTATTATTACGGATTGAGAAGAAAGTAATTCTTCACAAACCTCTTCAGTAGAAGTTTCTAGGGCTACTAAATCGCCGTCAGCTGAATCTGCACTTGAACTTCCAGACGTTTGACCAAAACCACCTAATATAACGCTAACGAAAGACCTATTCATTGCGCGACACATTATGTAGCTCAAAATTGCACCACTGCTGCCTACTAATGCCCCAGTTACTATAAGTAGATCGTTACCTAACATAAATCCGATAGATGCAGCCGCCCAACCTGAG
>NYXF01000007.1 GCA_002685455.1 Porticoccus sp.
GGTGAAGGTGTTAGACAATCGTTAAATCTTATCAAAAAAAATATTCCTTTAAAGATGAAGGTTTTTAAATCTGGAAAAAAAGTATTTGATTGGGTAATTCCAAAAGAATGGAATATTAAAAAAGCTTACATTTTAGATTTAAAAAATAAAAAAAAATATGCAGATTTTAACAAAAATAATTTACATATTGTTGGATATTCTCATCCAATAAATAAAATTATTTCATTAGATGAATTAAAAAAACATATTCATACTGATAAAAAAAATAAAAACGCAATTCCATATGTTACTTCATACTATAAAAAAACATGGGGATTTTGCTTATCTCAAAATCAATTAAAAAATATCAAAAATAAAAAATATAAAGTTGTAATCGACTCTTCTTTAAAAGATGGAGTGATGGATTATGGTGAAACTTTAATTAAAGGAAAATCAAAAAAAGAAATTTTGTTCTCCTGTTATATTTGTCATCCCTCAATGGTAAATAATGAGTTATCAGGGCCAGTAATAAGTGCCGCATTAATTCATTATACAAATAGTTTAAAAAATAAAAAATACAGTTATAGGTTTGTATTTGTTCCAGAAACGATAGGTTCTATTGCATATATAAGTAGAAATCTTAAACAATTAAAAAAAAATGTATTAGCTGGTTTTGTAATTAATTGTGCTGGAGATTGTAGAGATTACTCTTTTGTTCAAACACCTCTAAAGAATACGTTTGCTGATGAAATAATGAATTCTAGTTTTATTGGATTGCAAAAAAAAAGTATTTATGAATTTAAAGACAGATCATCTGATGAAAGACAATATTGTCATGCTGGAGTTGAACTACCTGTTTGTAGCTATTCTAGAAGTAAAGCAGGGAGCAAGACATATCCTGAATATCACACAAGCTTAGATAACTTTTCAGTAGTTACAAAAAATGGATTGGAGGGCTCATTCAAGATATTTAAAAATATTATAGATGCATTGGAATTTGCACATTTTCCTAAATCTAAAACAATATGTGAGCCATTTTTGACTAAAAGAAATTTATATCCAACATTAAGTATTAAAAAAAATATTAATAGTGAGTTAAAGAATCTTTTAGATATTTTATCTTATAGTAACGGTAAAAGATCAGTGTTTCAAATTTCAATTATTCTTAATTTAGAATTAAAGACGTGTCTTCAAATTTTAAAAAAATTAAAAAAACATAATTTAATCTTTTAAAAGATGTCAAAAAAAATTTTAATTATTGGATCTGGATTTAATGCATTGGCTACTGCTCACTTTTTGAAAAATAAAAATTACGATATTAAAATATTATTTGAAAGAAGTCTTAAAGGTGTTTTGGGCTCTATTAAATTTGAGAATGAAAATTTTGATTTAGGATATCAATTTTTTGATGGTCTTGATAAGGAAACAGATAAATTCATTAGAGAAATGTTTTCAAATGAAGACTTATATGATTTTAAGTACGGTGCAAGTACCTACTCAAATGATTTACTTTATGGAGATCATGCTATTCCTTACTGGATATCTTATGGTAAATTATTTATAACGAAATCTTTTATTTTTTATTTTATAAAATTTTTTAAATCCTTTTTTTTTAAAAATAAAAATGAACTAAATAATTTATCAGATTTATACAATCAACTTCCACCTAACATAAGATATGTTGTCTCTAAAGGCTGTGAAAAACACTTCCAAATGAAGCCCCATGAATTAGATATTGTAGCTAATGAAATGAGTACATTTACAAATTTTAGACAAACTCTTTTTAATGATTATCTAAGTAATTTATTAAAAAAAAATTCTCATTTTTTTGATGAACATTTGGCCTCAAGAAGAAAATCTAATAAAAGTCTTGAAAATATTTCTCTTTATCCAAAAGGGAAAAGTATGGAATTTATAACTGATAAATTAATTGAAAAGTTGAAAAATCAAAATGTTATTTTTGAACAATGTAATTTTGATAAGGTTAATTTATTATCTGATTTAAAACACGTACAATTTAAAAATGAAAAATTTGATCAGGTCTTAATTACAACAAGCTTAAGCAATATACAAAGATTATTCAAAAAAAATTTGGGAAGAACTTATGAAAATTATGTTTCACAAGTATTCATTTATTTTAGTGTAAAAAAAGTTGACTTTAAATTTCAATATATACAAGTGAATGATTTAAATCTTTATTGTTCGAGAATAAGTAATTGTAGTTTGTATTCAAAAATCACTGGTGAAAACAATCATTTGCTAATAGCAGAAATTCCATTAACTAATAACATGGAACTTTGGAATGATGACAAAAAATTAGTAGATATTGCCTGGAATGAAATGATAAAATGTGGAATTATTGATAATAGAACAGAATATAAGATGGCAAAAGTCTTGAGAGTTGCAAAAACATTTCCAGTCCCTAAGGTAAATTTTTTTGATTTTTTAAATGAAACAGATTTGAATATTAAAAAGAAATTCTCTGGAAATGTTATTATGGTAGGACAAGGTATTTTTACTAGACACAAGTTTATTAAAGAATTATTGAATAAATTCAAATAATGAAAATAATTATTATCTCTATTCACAGTTTAGCCTTAAATTACTTGAAAGACTCATTTAATGATAATCAGTTAAAAAAAGTAGTTTTAATTACAGATAAACTCACAACCGACTTAAAAAAATTTTTAAAATTTAAAAATATTAAATATTTGGTGACAAAAAAATTAAGTTTAAAAATTTTAGAAAAGTTGGAGCTAAAAAAAAATATTATCATATCAGCTGGATCTCCTTGGATCTTCACTAAAGAAATAATCAAAAAATTTGGTAGAAATTTTTATAATATCCACCAATCTCCATTGCCAAGTATGAAGGGTAGTGTTGCTCCATATATAATAATGTATGATATTAGATCGTTTCAGGTGTGTTTACATACTGTTACAACTGGAATTGATAGTGGAAAAGTAATTTATAGAAAAAATATTTTTATTCCATCAAATTTGAAAACACCTTTGCAAATAAATACTTTTTTACAAAGTAAAAATAGAGAAATGTTAAAAGAGTTTTTAATTAAATTTGAGAAAAAAATTAAATTAAATGAAGAAACACAAAATAAATTTTTCTCAAGCTATAATATAAGACTTTTAAGTGATATAAATGGATGGATTGACTGGAACTACAAATTGGATGATCTTGATAGATTTATAAGATCATTTGGGGACCCTTATAACGGAGCAAAAACATTTATAAATGATAAACAAGTAAATATAAAATTTATAGAAAAATCAAAACAAGATTCAGCCAGACATCCTGATGAGGTTGGAAGAGTTGTTAGAAAATTTGAGGATTATATTATTGTTTCTGTAAACGAGGGTAGCATTTATATTAAAGAAATATTTTGGAAAAATAAAAATATGATAGAAAAAATAAAGAGTGGAGATAAATTTTATACCAAAATAAAATATCTAGATTTAAAAAACAGAAGAGCAAGCTTTATAAATAACAATAAAATTTATAATCAAAAAACTAGATTAATTAAATAATAAATATTATCTTGAAATACAATATTAAAAAAATTTCAAATAAAAATGAAATAGAAAAAATCTATTTAAACTTTATAAAATTTTCATCTCAAAAAAATATTTTTTGTTCAAAAGAAATATTAGAATTTTTTTTTAATGATTTAGATTTATACTCAATTTATAAAAATGACAAAATCAAGTCATTTGTTTATTTGCTTAAAGATAAAAATAATTTTATTGTATCAGAACCATTCATTTATAGTGGAATTATCAATCATCCAAAATTAAATATGAAAAATTCAAGATATAACAATGAAGTATTTAAAATAAATGAATTAATAATTAATGAAATATTTAAAAATTATGAAAACATAAATTTAAATTTATCTCCAAATTTTTTGGATGCTAGACCATTTCTTTGGTTTAACTATGGAAAACATGATAAAAAAAAAAATTTTAGTAACTCCATGTTACACTTCAATAATAGATATTCAATCTAAAGAACCGAAAGATGTATTTAATGAGATAGATGATGTCAAGAGGAGAGACATTAATAAGGTTCTTAAAGATAAGAATTATAAAGTTACAAATCAAATTAATTTACCTTTAATTAAAAGATTCTATGAAGATACTATGAAAAAAAATAAAGGGAATTTTAATAACTATGCATTTAATAAAATTTTTGACTTTATGGAAACTCAAATAAATAAAGACAAGATTATTCAAACAACAGTATATTATTTTGAAAAACCTATATATTCTGTACTTTTTCTAAATGATGATAATGCCAGTTGTTATTTATACGGCTCAGGTGATGTGGAGATAAAAAATAGATATGCTGGATCTCTTGCTTTATGGAAAGCTATTGAGCAATCATTAGATAAGAAATTAAGCTTTATTGATCTAGAAGGTATTAATAGTCCACATCGAGGTGAATATAAGTTAAACTTTGGGGGCAACATTACTAATTATTATAATATATGTTTATAATTTAAAATATTAAATTTTTTTACTTAATTTAAATAATATTTTATCTAATTGATAAAAGTATTTATCTAATAACTTTTCACTATGTGCAGTTGACAAATAAATAACATTTGACGCTAATATATTTTTTTTTAACATTTCTGATGCTAGATATTTTTTTAAGTCTATATCATCAATCTTATTTAATTTAAATTGAAGCAAAGATCCATTGCCAATAACATCTCCTTTGATATTATGTTTATGTAAAGTTAGTCTAAATTTCCTTTTAAAGAACATTCCTAAACTTTTTAATCTTACCCATGAACGCTCTTTTTGCATAATCTCAAGAGTTTTTAAGGCGGCGGCTGGACCAATTCTATCTGACCAAAAAGTACTACTTATGAAACTACTTCTAGCTTTATTCATGAGCTGCTTTGTTCCTATCACTGCATTAATTGGATATCCATTACCAAGCGCTTTTCCAAGTATACAAATATCTGGATTAATTTTATATTTTAAATGAAGGCCACCATAAGTCTGCCGGAAACCACTAGTACATTCGTCAAATATTAAGGTAATTTTATTTTTTTTTGTATAATCTCTGATATATTTCAAGAAGTCTATTTTAACTTCCTCAAATCTTTCAACCTCCATTATAACAACTCCAATATCCGTATTCTGTCTAACTATTTTTTTAAAAGAATCCAAATCATTATGCTTAAAAGCGACCGAACTATTTTTTAAATTTTTGTCTACACCATTAATATTTAAATTTTTAATTAAATGTGTATCTAATTTTTTTTTACCATTTAAATTGACACTTAAGTACCAATCATGCCATCCGTGATAACCACATATTGCTATTTTATTTTTTTTTGAATGAATTCTTCCTATCCTTATTGCAATAGCTGATGCTTCAGCTCCTGTCCTTGCAAATTTGCACATTGAAGACCATTTGTGCATTTTAATTAGTTTTTCCGATAAAGATACCTCCTCAACACAGTTTAATGTTGACATTGTTCCTTTGGTAATAATTTTTTTTACATGATTGTCTATTTTAGTATTAGAATAACCTAAAATGTTTGTTCCAATTCCCATATATGAAAAATCAATAAATTTTTTTTTATCTGTTGACCATATGTAACAACCTTTAGCTCTATCAAAGTAAGCTGGCCAGTCTTTAGCATAGTTTTCAGGGTTTTTTGAAAATAAAGAATTACCATTTAATATGATTTTCTTAGATTTTTTCCACAAAACTTTACTATTTTTCATAAGCTTACTTTAGTTAAATTTTCTTAGTTTATAAATATCTTTCCAATCAAAATGAATCTTGGGATGAAATGTCGCTACAATTTTTTTAATTAATTTTAAATCTTTCTCTGTATCTACTGACCATTTTATTTTAGATAAATCTTTTTTATGATAATTTAAGTTATACTTTTTGTATTTGTTGCTTTTTCTAATATGCAAAGTAACATGTTCTTTATTTTCATTGCTTTTATTTTCTAAATAAGATTTTTTGAGTGATAATAAATTTATAATTTCAACATCTAGCCCATCAGGAAAAGTCGGTGGGGTAACATTACCGACGTAGTCATAATTATTTTTTTTATAAATCTTTAGTAAATTATTAATTATATTCCTGTCTACCAATGGACAATCACCTGTAATACGGATAATATCTGTTAAATTAAATTTTTTAGCACAATCAATATATCTTTTTAATACATTTTTTTTACTTCCTCTAAATATTTTTATTTTATTTTTTTTTGCATATTTTTTAAAAATACTGTCTCTTTTATTGTTGGATGTACACAAGATGATATTTTGAACCTTCGTTCTTTTACATCTTTTTATGCAGTAATCTAACACTGATAATTTAAGTCTATCATTAATTATTTTGAAATGTTTGCCTGGTAAGCGA
>NYXF01000108.1 GCA_002685455.1 Porticoccus sp.
AGAAAATGGCAGAGTAAGTGCAGATGATAAAGTTCCTGTGAGTGTAAAGGCATGGAAGATGGGCGGGTCCAGAATGTTTATCCAGGAAGGTACGAAAGTCTCTTTGTCAGATTTACTAGAAGGGGTAATCGTTTCGTCTGGTAATGACGCCTCTGTTGCCCTTGCTGAATATATTGCTGGAAGTGAGAGCGCTTTCGCTGATATCATGAATCAGCAAGCATCTCTGATGGGGATGACTGGAACATACTATAGCAATTCGACTGGCTGGCCTGATGACGACCATGTGACTACTGCAAGAGACTTAGCTTTTTTATCCCGCGCGCTGATTAATGAGTATCCTTTGCAATATAGCATATATGCTAATAAATACTTTAAATTTAATGGTATTGATCAAACTAACCGGAATTCACTACTCTGGCGTGACAGCTCAGTTGATGGTTTAAAAACAGGTCATACAGAAGAAGCCGGTTATTGTCTTGTCGCATCTGCCTCTCGAAAGGGTATGAGGTTAATATCTGTAGTCATGGGTGCAAAATCTAAAGCATCCAGAGCACAAGAGTCTCAAAAGCTTTTGGCTTATGGATTTAGGTACTATGAAACAAATAAAATTCACTCCGCTGGTGATGTTGTAAAAGAGGGTTCTACAGTTTGGTACGGCGTGGTAGATAAAATAAATTTAATTACACCAAAAGATATCTATGTGACGATACCCCAGGGCTCAAAAGAGGAACTTAAGTCCAATATTATTTTAAGCAGTGCCATCGAAGCTCCTATAACAGAAACCCAAGAACTTGGTAGAATGTCTGTTGCCTTAGATGATGAGATACTTATAGATTTCCCTATATTTGCTGAGAATGATGTAGATGAGGCAGGTGTGCTTGAAAGATTGTGGGACTCACTTCAAATGATGTTTAACGGTATGATGGAGTAATGGATTATCAGAAAAACTCTTGGCTAACGTCTTTGGACAATCGAAGAATAGACGATACCAAAAAAATACCAAAAATTGAATACCCCTGTGAGTATCCCATAAAGGTAATTGGTAAATCTGGACCTGATTTATATGCGCTAATAATAAGAGTTATGGAAGCCTACTCACCCGGTTTTGAGCGTTCGAAAATCAAGATTAAAAATAGCAAAAATGGAACTTTTCAGGCTATAACTGTAGTTATAATTGCAACTGGCCCTGACCAAATTCAGTCTTTGTTTGGCGATTTAAAAATTAATCCTTTAGTTAAAATAGTTTTATAGGTGATTACTTATGCCTCATCAACCTATTCCGAGTTTAATTGTTCGGCATCTTGGCTGTTTGAAGTATGCAGATACCTTTGAGCATATGAAGTTGTTTACATCTAAAAGACAAAAAATCACATCAGATGAGATTTGGTTTTTGGAACATTTTCCGGTATTTACCCAAGGACAAGCCGGCGATAAGAGCTATATAATACAGCCTGGAGAAATTCCTGTATTGCAAAGTGATAGAGGTGGCCATGTAACATATCATGGACCTGGACAAATTACAGGATATGTCCTTGTTGACATTGAGCGTCTTGGGATTGGAGTCAAAGAGCTTATAAGTGTTATTGAGAAATCAATAGTAGCTACTCTGGCGCACTGGGGAATAATTGGTCAGACTAGTGTTAAATCTCCTGGAGTTTTTATTGGTGATGTAAAAAAAAATTTTGTTGGAGCTAAAAAAATTTCTTCTTTAGGGTTGAGGATACGTCGCGGTTGTAGTTACCATGGATTTAATTTGAATGTGAATATGGATCTTGAGCCTTGGTCAAGAATTAACCCCTGTGGTTTGAATATAGAGATGACACAAATAGTTGATATATCCAAAAGAAATGTTTCTTTAGTAGAAACTTCTAATTATTTAGCAGATATTCTCGCAAAGAACTTGGGATATAATGATTACAGGATTGAAACCAATTTAGATTAGATTAACAATTTAGAGTAACGATCTCACTGAGACAAAATAAAACTTCAATAAAATACTACCCAATATTTGAGTACTAATCTATGACAGACCTTAATATGACTCCGCCTCAGCGTACAAGGCGAATAAAGAAAGGCGAAAAACTTCGAAGTGCAGAAAAAGTTGAACGCATACCCGTAAAGGTCATCCCAAGCGAAACGTTTTTACGTAAGCCAGAATGGATGAGGATTCGAGTATCTTCCTCATCAAAAGTACAAGAAATAAAAAATATTCTTCGAAAAAATAAACTAGCAACTGTATGCGAGGAAGCTGCATGTCCCAATCTCAGTGAGTGTTTTGGCAATGGTACCGCAACTTTTATGATTATGGGCGAAATCTGTACACGACGCTGCCCTTTTTGTGATGTAGGCCATGGTAAACCAAATAATCTTGATTTAGATGAGCCAAAAAGCTTAGCTCAAGCTATTCATGAAATGAAATTAAGATATGTCGTCATTACGTCTGTAGATCGTGATGATTTAAGAGATGGAGGCGCCCAGCATTTTGCAAATTGTATTCAGGAAGCAAAGAAATTGAGCCCTAATTTAGAGGTAGAGATATTGGTTCCTGATTTTCGTGGAAGAATGCAAATTGCATTAGAGATTCTTACGTCATCACCCCCAGACGTTTTTAATCATAATATGGAGACTGTATCGCGGCTTTATCGTGAGGCAAGACCAGGTGCTAATTACGAATGGTCTCTTAAACTTTTGCGTGACTATAAATATTTTAATCCTAATGTGCTCACAAAATCAGGCTTAATGGTTGGTTTAGGTGAAACAAAAAAAGAGTTAATGAGTACACTTGATGATTTAAAGGCTAATAATATCGATATGGTAACGATTGGCCAATATCTTCAGCCTTCAAAAAATCATCTTCCTGTAGATCGTTTTGTCCACCCAGACGAGTTTGATGAGTATAAAGAATATGGATATCGCATTGGATTTACACATATAGCCTCTGGACCGTTGGTCCGATCATCTTACCATGCTGACAAACAAGCAAGAGGTGAAGAAATAAACTGATTAATGGCTGTTGATAAATTCATAGTTATATAGGACCAATTGATGCCAAAAAAAAATCTTTTGGATATATTAAATACAACAGTTTATCGTGATGATAAAAAAGTCTTCGATAGATTTTCATTAACTATAAAAAATGGAGAAAGCGCAGCTATTATCGGCCCAAATGGGGCAGGTAAAAGTTCTCTGCTTAAACTTCTTTCAAGAGAAATATATCCAGTTGTAGGAAAGAATTCTTTTGTAAAAATTTTGGATTTAGAACTCCCAACTTTATGGGATCTAAGAAAAAAAATCGGGTTTATATCTGCTGATCTTCAAACAGAATTTGTTCCAGACATAAGCGGATTGGGGGTTATAATCTCAGGTTTATATAATTCGATTGGCTTATTCCACCATCAGGATATAAGCGATAAAGATCTTGAGCGCGGAAAAAAAATATTAGAATATTTAGGTATCATGCAATTAAAAAATCGACGCTTCCGACAAATGTCTACCGGGCAGCAACGTATTTGTCTTTTGGGGCGAGCTTTAATTCATGATCCTGACCATTTGATCTTGGATGAGCCAACAAGTGGTTTGGATATAAGGTCCAGCCATCAGTATTTAAAAATTATTAGAGAATTACTTTGCGATGGAAAAACCATTTTATTAGCTACCCATCATATTGATGAAATACCCCCAGAAATTAAGCGGGTAATTTTGATGAAAGATGGAAAAATTTTTGGTGACGGAAAAAAGGAAATTCTACTTAAAGAAAAAAAAATGTCAGAACTATTTAATATACAATTAAGAGTTTTATGTTCGAATGGTTTTTATCAGGTTTACCCGGCAGAGATCTAGTGAAGGTCTGTTAGATTTTGTAGTGATGACATTAAAAGCTATTATAAAAAGATAAATTAGGAAAAGTTAGATATGAAAATCGCAAAAGATAGTGTTGTGGCTTTCCATCATAAAATGACAGATGAAAAGGGTGAGATTGTTGAAAGCTCAATTGGAAAAGAGCCAAGTATTTTTTTGTATGGACATAAAAATATGATTGAAACCCTAGAACATTCTATGTCCGGAAAAGAAACTGGTGACAAGTATAGTATTACACTTCAGCCTGATATGGCTTATGGGCGATTAAACTTAAAAAATAGATTGAGGGTTTCAAGAAAGAGTATTGGCAAAGAGGGCAACCTGGAACCAGGTATGGTGGTTCCCTTAAAGACAGTTGAGGGTACCCGTCCAGTAACTGTTGCAAAAGTTGGTAAATTTAATGTAGATATTGATTTCAATCACCCCTTAGCAGGAAAAACCCTAACTTTTGATATAGAGATAATAGAAGTACGCGAAGCAACATTTGAGGAGCTTAAGCAAGGAAAACCTCTGCCCGAAATCACTCACTAACCTGAATATATTTAGTAGAATTGTAATTGGAGCCCAAGTGTTAAAGTCCCTTTCCTTTTTCCTGCATAGCCACTAGCATTAGCATCACCATGTGTATAGTTTAAATTTACATTTGCCTTGCTTCCAATTATTACATAGTTAGTGCCCCACTCCGATATCTCACTGTTTTTTGCATCAACAGGGCTATTTTTTGTATAGCGAAAATATGGTTGAATTTTTCCTACACCAATAATCTTAGGGATCAGATAGCCTGCAGTCATATAAAATGTTTCTCCATCAAAAAGACAAAAACATTTTTCAATTGTATCTTGCGGCCTCCTTACAAAAGTAAAGTCAGATTCTATTTCTTTGTAACCGGCTTCAAAATTTACTACGCTTCCATTCAAAATAACTCTTTCAGAAAAAATATCAAAAGCATATCCTGAAAAGTCACCCGATTCAGACTTACTTCCAGTTCCGTCATTCTGTGATTGTAGGGTAACGGCTGCTGTTAAAATATCACCTTGTGATCCATGATAGGTTCCACTCGTATAATAATGTCCAGGTTGAGGTTCTATGTTCAGAAAGTTGTAGGCTAGGCGCCCAGCGTATAAAAAATGATTGGCAGTATTACCATAATCATTTTCTAATCCCTCAAATATACCAAGCAAATATTGAAACCTTTCTTTTGTGCCCCAAAATACTGCTCCTTCACTCCGTCCAAGTTGTCCAGCAGGACCATCATAATCAGCTGAAAATAAAGGTTGACGATATTGGTTCCAGGTCAGACCAGAATATGGTCCGTTTAAACCGGGCCGATCAGACGGCACAAGAGTTCTACCTAACCACAGATTCGCATAACTATTGAATTCAAATTTCAAAAGAGCATCTATAGTCATCATAGAGTCTCCTTCATACTTCTCTGTATTAATATTAAATTTCAAATAATCATTAAGTTGACCAGATATATATAAACGCATGCTATTAATTGTAAATTCTGAACTATCATCAGAATCACTATTTCGAGAAGCCGTTTGGAGCCGTAGGCCTCCCCCTACTGATAACCATGCTTTGTCATTGGCCTTCAGCACAAGTCCATTTAAAGGTATACTAGCGAAAGTTACTGAGGGTATAGAAAGAAAAAAAAGAATAAAAAAAGATGAAAAAAATAGTTTTATTGAGATTATTAATGGAGACTTTAACTCGGTCTTAAATAACCACATTAATTAGGCTGCCTTCAAATTTTTTATATAAGATAAATCAAATTATAGCATATCTTCTGTCTGATATTTTTTTATACGAGCTTCATGATCAATCAGCCAAAATTTCTTTCTTAATCCACCTGAATAATTTATTGATTTGCCATCTTTCCTAATAATTCGATGGCAAGGGATAATTATGTTAATAGGGTTTTTATTAAGAGCGTTGCCAACAGCACGTGCACCCTTTGGAGTTCTTACTAAATTTGCTATATCTGCATAGGTAGCACATAAACCAAAATCAATATTCTGAATTTCATTCCATATTAAGGTTTGAAAGCTAGTTCCTTGAGTATTTAACGGTAATGTAAACTCTGTACGTTTCCCAGAAAAATATTCAATCAGCTGCTTTTTACATTCAAGGACTAGTGAGTTTGAGAGAGCACACCGTTTATTTTTACCAAACAAAACTTTTACTATTTCACATTTTGTGCCTTGTATTTCAATTACTCCAAGGGGTGAGTCTAAAAAATCAGTATACATATCTGGGTTGATAGTCAATTTTAGGATCTTCAATAAATTTGGCGGGAGTATTTTGTCTTAGGTGCTTGTCCATACTTTTCGAATTGGTTCACCAAAATCATCATAGATTATTTTTTCTTTATCAGTGACTTTAGTCGTTTTTTTTGACGTCGATTTTGTTTGCTTTCTTGAGTCAATAGCGGCAATTACCTCTGTCATCGGAGTGCGATTTACTCTTGGCTCGTTAAATAATGGTGTTTTTAAGCTTGCTTGGGGGCTCTCTCTGCCGGTGACACCTTTATCGATTTTTTGAATAGTTCCCCCTTGGCAAGTGAATGCATCTATCTGACGTTGGAGTTCATCTCTGAGGTCTGCTTTGGAGGGTATTTTGTTCAAAATTTTTCACCATATCTGTTATATTTATTTTAACATTTATATTTTTATTCGTCAGCACTACCAGCAATCCCAAACAGGTATACAGGATGATGGTATTTTGGCGAAATTGCCAAGTTCAGCCCAAGTCTCTCCGGGTTTATGGAAATCAGATCCACAAGATGCGAGTAATTTTTTTTCTATACACAATTTAGCCAAATCTTTTGTGGTCTCTGGATTTTGATTGCCAGAAACAACCTCTAGCCCTTGGCCTCCAGCTAATATAAAATCATCGATAAGATGTTTTAGCTTTGTTCTAGTTAATTTATATTTTTTAGGATGAGCAAGTACTGCTGTACCTTCTGCCTCCTTTATCCATTTAATAATTTGAGGAAGGCTTGCCCAAAAGCTTTTTATATCTCCAGGTTTCCCTACTCCAAGATATTTTCTGAAAGCTTGATCAATGTTATCTACAGCACCAATATTTACTAAATGTTGTGCAAAGTGCGGTCGTCCAATATTTTCATTTTTAGCTAACCTAAGCGCTCCATCTAAAGATCTCTTAAATCCGATATCATCAAGCTTTTCAGAAATCATGATTGCTCTTTGTGATCTTGCTTTTTCTTGGAATCTGACACCTTCTTTCAAGGCAGTGCTATTAAGTTTAAAGTTCAGCCCAAGAATGTGTATGTTAATTTTTTTCCAGCTTGTAGAAAACTCTATTCCAGGAACAATATTAATTGAATGATCATTTTGTATTTTGATATGCTTAAAAGCGGATATGGTATCGTGATCAGTTATCGCTAGGGTACTTACACCCATTTTTTTAGCCCTTACAATTAATTCCGAGGGTGTAAGCATGCCGTCTGAAAAATTAGTATGTGAATGCAAATCATATATCATAGAATCATATATCTTTTCCAGAGAAGTTAAAGTTGTCACGTAAAAAGTTTTTAATGCTTCAAATTTTGAGTTTATATTATGCCTGATTTATCTAGAACAAGCTCCTTGACGATAAAATCAAGTAATATGATAACTCCAATAGGTTCAAATAAACAGCAAGACGTTATCAATCATACCAATCATTATATCGAAATCGGTTCACAATTGTTTAATATAAAGTTTGACTTAATTCCTATCCTTTTTGACTTGAGTGGAAGGTGTGCAGGTATGTATAAGTGGAAAACTTCGCCTGTTGATGAAAAAGAGAATTTAGGGGTAATTCGTTATAACCCTTGGATCTTTGCTAAATATTACGAGGAAAACTTTATAAAAACTGTCCCTCACGAGGCAGCACATTATTTGGCTAGGATGATATATGGGGATAAATTGAGACCTCACGGTTTAGAGTGGAAAGTTATTATGAGGTATTTTGGTGCAGATACTGCCGTGAGTGCTGATTTTGATATGAATGGTATACCGATTCGAAAATCTAGAAAATATAAATATTATTGTAACTGTATGACTTACCAATTAGGTATTCGCAGACATAACAGATATTTAAATAACGAGACCAATTATTATTGTAATATATGCCGGAGTAAGCTTAACTTTTTAATGGAATATTAATGACGAAATCAAAAAAAAACTGGTATGTTTACATTATTGAGTCTACCGATGAGTCTCTTTATACGGGAATCACTACTGATGTTGACCGTCGATTCCAACAGCACCTCAACTCTAAAGGTGGAGCTAAATATTTTCGTGGGAGAAGGCCAAAAAAAATAGTCTATCTAGAGCATGGACATAACCGCAGTAGTGCATCAATACGTGAAACAGAGATTAAATCATTCAGTAAAAGTAAAAAATTGTCAATGATAACCACCATTGAGAGTTAGACGAGATCTTCTGAAAAGATAGAAGATCACTTTGAAAACATAATAGTTAGAGAAATTTTTTAATATTTTCAGAAATGGAAATCTTTTGATGGAGGTTTTCTTGAATGATTGGGATGTAATAATAATTGGTGCTGGTGCCGCCGGTCTGATGTGCGCTATTACAGCTGGCAAGAGAGGTCGCAGGGTCTTAGTCATAGAAATATCCAATAAACCCGGCAAAAAGATTCTCATGTCTGGGGGTGGACGCTGTAACTTTACCAATCTTCAAACAGACACGAATAAGTTCTTATCAAAAAATCCAAACTTTTGTAAATCAGCATTGAGTCGTTATACGCATGATAGTTTTATCCAGTTAGTTCAGGAGCATCAGATCAGCTACCACGAGAAAGGCTTTGGTCAATTATTTTGTGATAATTCTTCAAAAGATATCTTAAATATGTTGCTGGCCGAGGCTAAGAAATACCAAGTTGTAATAAAAACAGACTGTAAGATTAAACAATATGAACATAAGGATTTCTTCATGTTAGATACTTATTCAGAGGAACATAAAGCTAAGTCTCTAGTTGTAGCTACTGGTGGGCTTTCTGTTCCAACGCTAGGAGGCAGTGACTATGGCTACCAAATAGCAACAACATATGGACATGAGGTCACTTCACTTAGACCTGCTTTAGTGCCTTTTGTATTTACAGATACCTTTAAGGTCTTATCAGAAAAGCTTTCAGGTGTATCGATGCAAGCCCATCTCTCTGTAAATAAACAAGAGTTCGTTGAAAATATATTATTCACTCATCGCGGCCTCAGTGGTCCAGCAGTGTTACAGATATCTAATTACTGGGTGGAGGGCGATGAAATAACAATGAATTTACTACCATCAATAGATTGTACTAACTTATTATTAGCGCAAAAACAAAAAAATCCTAAATCATTATTAAGAAAAGTTTTATATCCATACTTACCAAGAAAACTAGTTATTGAGTTACAAAATATGTGGTGGCCTAATAAAAAGGAACTTCCAATTGCTGAAATATCAGAACTATTATTGAGAGATCTTTCTGATAAAATACAAAATTGGAAATTAAAGCCGTCTACAACAGAGGGATATCGTACTGCTGAAGTTACACTTGGGGGTGTTGATACAGATGAAATTTCATCTAAGACAATGGACTTTAAAGAAGTTGATAATATTGTTTTAGTAATTGGTAAAACTGAAGGACATATTGATCAAAGTTTATTTGC
>NYXF01000116.1 GCA_002685455.1 Porticoccus sp.
CCTCTTGCTGCCACGTCTGTAGCAATCAATAACTGGATTTGTTTTTTTCTAAACCTACCCATTACCTGGTCTCTCTGTGGTTGAGATAGGTCACCATTTAGTGAGTCAGCATTATAACCATCTTGTAACAGCTTTGCCGAAATATCTTTACTTTCCCTTCTGGTCCTACAGAATACTATACCGTAGATATGCGGGTTTATATCACAAATTCTTCTTAGAGCCTGGTACTTATCTTTAATGCTCGAAACGAGGTAGTAGTTATGTTCAATGTCTTTAGCCCCTTCGTTATTAGAATCAACCTGAATTTTTTTAGGTTTATTCATGTAGTTTTTTGAGATTTTTAAAACTTCTTTAGGCATTGTCGCAGAGAATAGAAGGATCTGTTTACTATCATTTGTTCCCTCTAGTATTAAGTCAATATCTTCCTTGAATCCCATGTTTAACATTTCATCTGCCTCATCTAGAACCAATACGTCGATATTTTTTAATTCTAATTTCTTCTTATTTAATAGGTCAAGAACTCTACCTGGTGTGCCAACTACTATCTGACTACCTATTTTGAGTTCTCTCATCTGTTTCCTTATGTCTGAACCACCATAAATAGGAGTGATTCTTAATTCTTTTATATGCTTTGAAAACAATTTAAGGTCTTTAGTTATCTGGAGGCACAACTCTCTTGTAGGACATAAGATTACAGACTGTGTGTCCTTCTTCTTTGTGTTACAATTATGAATTATTGGTAAACCAAATGCTGCTGTTTTACCTGTTCCTGTCTGTGCCAGAGAGATCAAATCTTGTTTTGAATCGAGGAGGAACGGGATAGCTTTCTTTTGAATAGGTGTTGGGTTAATAAAATCTAAATCAACAAGAGATTTTTGTATAGATTCATTAAGACCAATATCTGAAAAATTCATTTTTTATAATTTTTGCAAACCTAAACCTTTAAATGTCTAATATATTATTAAAGTAGATTTTTATAAATAGTTATTTTTGAGGTTTATTTTATTATTTTTAAGCGTAAATAATTAATTCATACCCATGTCATTAAAATCACGAACACTTATTTTAGTTATACTAATTAGTAGTATATCCTTTATCTCTCTTTCCCAGGACAGAAATAATAAGAAAGGAAATGCTCTGCTAGACAAGGTTTCTTCACAAGGCAAGAATGAAAATCTAAGTAGCATCTTAGTTGATGGTAAAGACGGCATACTTGAGACCCAGATTGATAAACTGCTTAAGGAATTACAAAAAATTAATAAAGATTTTGAAACTAATTTTTCCAATTCTGTTGACGTGTTACTTAAAGAGAATAAGAATTACTTAGATCAGTTAGAGAATGAGTACAGGTCAAAGTTAAAAGATGAGCATCAAAAAATTTCTGAATTAAAGAAATCAGTTGATGATATCTTAAAAATCAAAGACTTAGAATTAAGGATAGTAGATAGGAAAATAGATGAAATAAATAAAAACCTTAAAAATTTATCGAGTGATGAGTTTATTAAGACCTTTAAAAAAGAATTAAAGAAAGAACTAGAAAACTTTAAAAAATCAACTATTGAATCTTTTGAAGAGCAGCTGAATATCAAAGTTGACACAACTAAAAATTAATTTAATACTTAAATAAATTTATTTGATGAGAAAATGTCTAACTGTTTTTTTCCTTTTATTAACATATTCTTCCTTCTCTCAAACACTTATAATCAACAAAGGAAAGTTATTGGATGCTAATGATTCCATTGACTTTAGACTAGAAGTTGACTCACTTCTCAACTACTACACATTCGATGAGCTCAAATCTGAGTCGATAACCATCAGTCTTGACAGAGTTGAAGTCAAAAGGAAATACACTGGGTTGGATAATCCTAATTTTGAGACCTTTGATGTCACTGACAGATTAGACGCATCAGCTAAAAAAATTATTTTAGTACAGGAGGATACAACTAAATTAATTTTTAGAAAAAAAATCAATAAAACCTTTCTTGAATATTTTAAAATCGATGATAACGAGGTTTTAGTTGAATTTAAAATTAATGTCGAATTCCCAAATTATAGATATGGTGATGATGATAAAGAGAGAAAGTTTTTCCGTAAAAATACAGGAAGTAATTTAGGTTTTGATTGTAGAGATACAAGGGAGTGCTTCATTTACTTTTATGATAGAATTAATAAGTCTGTATATACCAACCATTTTTCTATCTCAAACACAGATATTAAATCTAATCTAGATGCTATCCTCAAGGAGGCAACTTCAGACATTAATCTAGTAGTAAGGGAAGACTGCGGGTCTCCATCAAATAATTGCGATAGATGGACTGGTAATAATTCAGTAAGACTAGAAACTCCCATAGTGGAAGATTTTACTGGAGATGGAAAGAAAGACGTACTAGGTAGAGTTTATAATGTCTATTTTGGTGATATAGACTGGGATTTAACTGAGGATGAGAAGAAAATGTATTTCTCCAGGTGGGCTCTATTTGAGGCAGTAGATGTATCCGGAGATTCTTTAGTATACAAACTAAATAAATATTATGACCAGATATCAGAGGGCATAAAAGTTTTTTCTCTCGATTATAATGAAGATGGACATCTGGATATTTATACGAAGCCTGATGTATATCATGGCTTTCAGACTAATAAGCCAAGCGGATGGACCCGTGACGGATTCCTTTACATCAACGACGGCAGTGGTAATTTTCAGCTTTCGGACGATGATGATGCAATAATTAGTCAGACAGGCATTAAAAACTCAGAAATATTTCAGAACCTCGTTCAGGTTGATGCAGATGATGAACTTGAGATAGTCTTCAGCGAAAATAAATTTGATGCAAGGTATATTGTTGCCCACCCTCATATCAAGCTTACATTAATAGATAAGGTAGGTAATAACTACCAAAAAAACGAAGTTGAATTAATTGCTGAGCCTGAGAGTGGATATAAAATTTTAACTAGAAATTATTTAGGAAATGTAGTGTTTGATTTAGATAGTGACGGATATAAGGATTTACTGGTGTGGTACTCTCAGAACGAGGTAAAAGAAAATTACATTGATAACTCAGGTGCGTACACAGGACCTAAACCACTTACTTCTTCTATTCTTGCCCAACAAGAAAAAAGAAAAATTATAGCATTTTACGGAAGTTCAACAGGTTTCAATTTGGATATGAACGCCTCGACAACAAAAGTTTTATATGAGTATAATACCATTCCTGGCATGGAAGCATATTCATTCGAAATTATAGAATTTAAAGAGGGTGTGAATTTATTGATATTTATGGATATATCTGGTGGTGAAGCATTTAATGATTTTGGTATTAATTATGATGGCCCTAATTCCAAAATATCAGCTCTTAAAATAGAAAATAACTCTATTCAAGACGTAACAGATGATATATTTTTAGACTCAAATAATGAAGATTACATGGGTGCAAGAAATGAATTATTATTTAAAGATCTTAATAATGATGGTCTTGTCGATATGTACAATTGGAGAGATATATGGTCTCAAAAAAACATAACACAACCCTCTCAGTTTTTTATTAATAATGGTACAAATTTTATTCCATATCACTGTGCTTCAAATGATTTTGGAAATGGAGGGTTTGACTTTGCAGATTTCAATTCTGATGGGTATTATGATATTTTATATAATGTAGACGGTACTTTCACAAAATCAACAAATATTGATGTAGCTTATGAAGTTGATAATGACGGATATCTTGTGAAAAAAGATGGAGTGGGGGTCTTAGAAATTATTCAAGTTCTCTACAACGACAAGGACGATGATAAGATAGCCGACAGAGAAGACAACTGCATTGATATAGACAACTTCGATCAAAACGACAAAGATAAAGACGGCCTAGGAAATAAATGTGATCCTGATGACGATGGAGACGAAATACTGGATATCAATGATAACTGTCGACTTACTGTTAACCCGGATCAGCTTGATACTGACGGCGATGGAATTGGTGATGCGTGCGACCCTGATGATGACGGTGATGGGGTCAAAGACTCTAAAGACAACTGCCCACTTAAAGCTAATCCTGATCAGAAAGATACGGATGAGGATGGGATAGGAGATGTATGCGATACTGATGATGATGGGGATGGAGTGCTAGATGCTGAAGATAATTGTTCACTAATATATAATCCTAATCAAACTGATACTAATAAAAATAATATAGGGGATGTATGTGAAGATTTTGAAGATCCGCAAACTGTAAATATTATTGTTGAAAATATTGAATATGAAGAAACATTTGATCAAATAGTTAGCCAATATATAGTTGATGATAGTTATCAGTTTTTCTTCAATCAGGGTTATGATGTTATAGATATTGATAATGATGGAAAACAGGAATTTATTTCACTATTTTATGAAACAACCAGAGAAATAAATAAAGCTGGGATTGGTGTGTTTTCTTTTGATTTAACTGAAAACAATAAACTTCAAATAAATCTTGATCAGGTTATTAATATAGATGGTGAACCTAATGCTATTGCTCCAGAAGTAGCTCATCTAAATAAAGATAACTTATATGATATCTTTATACCAACAGGAAATTTCCATGGTGAACCAGGAGAGGAACCTGATTTCTATAATGGAACCTCAAATAGACCTGATTTTATTTTCTATAATACTGGAAGTGGTTATGAAGTAGATTCTTTGGACTTCACCTATGATAATTTAAAGTATGCTGGAACTCATTATCAGAAACAAGTACAAATTGATTCAGATATGGAGAAAGAAATTATTTTATTACCACAGAATAATGCAATGGAAGGTAATGGTGGTTTAGTTATTTATGATTTTATAAATAAGAGACACGAGCTATCAAAAGAGATAAAGTCTATTTATCCAAGAGTGTCCGATGTTTTAGATATTGACTATTCAAGTAGTGGAAATAAAGACCTTTTAGTTATTTCTAATGAAAAGCAAAATAACCTAAATAATTATTATTTACAGATGTACGATGGTAGTAATGATGGGGTAGATTTTAATAGTGATATAAGTGATATTGGATCATTTTCTATTGATTCCGAATGGTTTGTTCCTGAAAATGAAGATGGATTTAAATTTATTATAATTGATAATTTGAAAATTTTATTAGTTTGGTTTGCAAACTCAAATGGAATAGATGCCCAACTTAAAGCCTACGAAATTAGCACAAGTAATATCATTGATATCACAGAATACCTCTTTGGTAAAAAATTTACAGAGAGAAGGTTTGATGGTCTTGGTCCAATACTAAGTGATTTTGATAGTGATGGAGATTTAGATTTTATTGTTGAAGGAGGCTATAGTTTAGAAAATCCATACATTTTATATCTTAATAATGGATTGAGGTTTCAGCCTGTTCTCTTTTCTGAGTCTAACTTAGGAAATAGATTTATTGACCTAAACCAAGATGGAATAATGGATATTATAAGCAATAAAAATTCGTCTGCTCAAATAATTAATTCTATAATTAACCCTTCTGATACTGATTATGATGGCATTGTAAATTCCTTAGATACTGATGATGATGGGGATGGAGTGCTAGATACTTTAGATAACTGCCCTCTTACAGCGAATGCTGACCAGTTAGATACGGACGGTGATGGTCAGGGAGATGTCTGTGACACAGATGACGACGGAGACGGGGTATTAGACACTGAAGATAACTGCCCTCTTACAGCGAATGCTGACCAGTTAGATACTGATGGTGATGGGATAGGCGATGTATGCGACACAGATGACGACGGAGACGGAGTGCTAGATACTGAAGATAACTGTCCACTCACTGTGAATGCAGACCAGCTTGATAC
>NYXF01000109.1 GCA_002685455.1 Porticoccus sp.
CAGCCATAGGTTCTTCAATCAGAAAGACCTCTCTTGATCCAGCACTATATGCAGATTCACGTATAGCTCTTTTCTCAACTTCGGTTGCTGCACAGGGAACACAAATTAGCACTCTGGGGCTTGGCGGTATGAAACTATGGGCATGCACTTTTTTTATAAAGTACTGAAGCATTTTTTCTGTAACCTGAAAATCAGCTATAACACCATCCTTCAAAGGCCTGATGGCGGTTATATTTCCAGGAGTTCGGCCAAGCATTCTTTTGGCTTCTACTCCTACTGCGTCAACAATCTTATGTCCATTATGATGGCGTATAGCAACTACAGAGGGTTCATTTAAAACAATCCCTTTTTCTTTTACATAAATTAAGGTATTCGCGGTACCTAAATCAATGGAAACATCATTAGAGAACATCCCTCGTAGCCGCTTAAACATAAAATCACCATTAATTTTTCGGTTATAATAATTTACAATAATTTATAGTTTAACTTTAACAATCACAAGGGTTTAGGGCAAGATCTATATTATTTCGATAAAAAAAACTATATAAGAGATTTTTGTACAAATAAGTTCACATACTAACGTATAATACAGACTAATCAGCTAACATAATATTTTAATGCTAGTATTTTAAAGTGTAAAAATATACAACTAGATTAAATTTTCACTGTCAAACTAATGAAATAAAATTATGACGATCAATCATCAAGAAATAAAAAAACTCGCAGAACTTGCTTGTATACGACTAGACTCTGCAACAATAAAAGAGACCACAAAAAGTATCGAGGATGTACTTTCGTTGGTTGACCAGCTTGGTGCTATCGATACCGCTGATGTTCTACCTATGGCTCACCCAACAGATGCAACTCAGTATTTGCGTACAGATAAGGTAACTGAGTCTGATCAGCGATATGCCTTTCAAGGTATAGCTCCTTCGACAAAAAATGGATTATATCTTGTTCCTAAGGTAATTGACTGATTAAAGGTAATCTATGAGCAGTCAAGATATACATGACATGACTATAGCTGATGTCATATCTGGGTTAAATAAACGAAAATTTTCGAGTCTTGAAGTGACTCGACATTACTTAGATCGTATAAAAAAATTAAACAATATTTATAATTGCTATATAACTGTTTGCGAAGAGTCTGCCCTTATTCAGGCTGAAGCGGCTGACCAAAAGCGTGTCTCTGGAGAATTTTCAGACTTTTGTGGTGTTCCAATAGCGCATAAAGATATCTTCTGCACTAACGGTATTAAGACCAGCTGTGGTTCGAAGATGCTAGACAACTTCATTCCTCCCTATGATGCAACAATAGTAGAAAAATTCTCTAACGCAGGCGCTGTAATCTTAGGTAAAACTAACATGGACGAGTTTGCAATGGGCTCATCTAATGAAACCAGTTTTTATGGATCAGTAAAAAACCCCTGGGATATCAGTACGGTCCCAGGAGGATCTTCTGGTGGGTCTGCTGCAGCCATTGCTGCGCTAATTACACCTGGTGCTACAGGAACAGATACCGGTGGATCTATTCGACAACCAGCAGCCCTTTGCGGTGTAAGTGGATTAAAGCCAACCTATGGGCGAGTTTCTCGCTGGGGAATGATAGCTTTTGCATTAAGCCTTGATCAAGCAGGGCCTATGGCAAAAACTGCTGAAGATTGTGCATTGATGCTCAAAGTAATGGCTGGGCATGATGCAAGAGACTCAACGTCTACAAATGTAGTGGTACAGAATTACTCCGAGGAAATTTCAAAATCAATTGGTGGTCTAAAAATAGGTATCCCAAAGGAATATTTTCAAAATGGTCTTAATCTTGATACAGAGAAATGTGTTCTAGAGGCGTTATCCGTTCTTGAAATTCATGGAGCTAAGTTAGTGCCTATAAGTCTACCTCATAGTCATCTCGCTGTTCCTGCTTATTATGTTATTGCTCCGGCCGAAGCGTCATCTAATCTCTCGAGATTTGATGGAATTCGTTATGGGCATAGGTGTGAAAATCCAACTGATTTAAATGATATGTACACTCGAAGTCGTGCAGAGGGATTTGGCGACGAAGTAAAACGCAGAATTCTAGTCGGAACCTATTGTCTATCTGCGGGCTACTATGACGCATATTATCGAAAAGCACAGCAAGTTAGGCGTCTAATAAAACAAGACTTTGTTACAGCGTTCAAAAAAGTTGATGTTATTATGGGGCCTACATGCCCAGATCCAGCTTTTAAGTTTGGGGCAAAGAGTAATGATCCTGTCGAAATGTATTTAGAAGATATTTATACCATAGCAACAAATTTGGCTGGTCTTCCAGCGATGTCTGTACCCTGTGGGCTAGTGGATAAGAAACCAATTGGTCTCCAAATCATAGGCAACTATTTCGAAGAGGACCTTATTTTGAATGTAGCTCACCAATATCAATCTATCACGGACTGGCATCGAAGCTATCCAAAAAATATAGAGTTGGAAAATAATATGGGTGCAAATTAATGGAATGGGAAACTGTTATAGGCTTAGAAGTTCATGTCCAGCTTGCAACTAAATCAAAGATTTTCTCAGGAGCAAGCACTTCTTTTGGCGGCCAACCAAATACTCAGGTCTCTGCCCTTGATCTGGGAATGCCTGGTACACTGCCTTCCCCCAATAAAGAAGCATTTCGTCAAGCAATTATGTTTGGCTTAGCGATAAATGCCCAAATCTCAAAATATTCTATATTCGAACGTAAAAACTATTTTTATCCAGACCTTCCTAAGGGCTATCAAACGACACAACTTGAAAAGCCTATTGTCGGAGCAGGAAATATTGAGATTGAATTATCAAATGGTAGTAAAAAAATAATTAGGATACACCATGCTCATTTGGAAGAGGATGCTGGAAAATCATTACATGAAGATTTTCAAGGAATGACTGGGGTAGACTTAAATCGAGCAGGAACACCATTAATAGAAATTGTCTCAGAACCCGACTTAAGTTCAGCAGAAGAAGCGACTTTGTTTGCCAAAAAACTGCATAGTATTGTTACATCATTAGGGATATGTGATGGAGAAATGTCTCAAGGCTCTATGCGATTTGATGTGAATATTTCAGTTCGAAAACCAGGGGAATCGCTTGGAACGAGAACAGAAACTAAAAATTTAAATTCTTTTAAATTTATGGAAGATGCTATTAGCATTGAGGCTTCAAGGCAAATTGATTTAATTGAGGATGGCGGGAAGGTAGTACAAGAAACAAGACTTTATAATGGTGAAACCAAAAAATCGAAATCCATGCGTAGCAAAGAGGAGGCTAATGATTATAGATATTTTCCCTGTCCTGACCTTTTACCTGTTGCTATTGACGATCAGGAAATTCAAGAAATACGCTGCTCCTTACCTGAGTTACCAGAAGTTAAGCGTAAAAGATTTATCAAACAGTATTCGGTTTCTGATTATAATGCCAACATATTAAGTGGTGACCCAACTTTAAGCACATACTTTGAAACTGTTGCCAAAAAAACTGGGGATGCAACAACTGCTGCGAATTGGATCCTCGGGGAACTTTTAGCACGTCTCAATGCAGGTAATTTGTCTATTTCTCATTGTCCTGTCAAAGCAGAAGACCTCGCAAAGATGATTTCTCGTATTCTAGATAATACTATTTCGGGGAAAATGGCTAAAGAAATATTTGACTGCATGTGGGAAGGTGACGGTGATGCAGATGATATTATTAAATCTAGGGGGCTAAAGCAGGTATCAGACACTAATGTAATTGAATCATTGGTTAATAATGTATTGCAGAATAATCATGAACAATTAGATAATTATCTACAAGCAGAAAAGCCTAAACGTCAGAAAATGTTAGGTTATTTCGTAGGGCAGATTATGAAGGCCTCAAAAGGCCAAGCCAATCCGAAACAAGTTAATAGTATTCTTGTTGAGAAGCTTGACTCGATGACTGATCATATTAATTAATTTACAAAAATAAGTAGTAATTTGAATTATGGCCATATTAAAAGATAAAGAAAAAGTTTTAGGTGAGGTGTTCGACGATGAGAGAATAAAAACTTTTTTAAACTTTCTCCCTCCAAAAAATATCAATCAAGATTTTCATCTATTGGAGAAAGCTTATCGAGGAATGAATATCGAAAATTTTGAAACTTTTATTAAGTTCTTCCTCGAGGATGGTCGCGATATAAATGCTCATAATCCGTCAGGTAAGAGCTTTACGGCTATAGTAAATGAACATATAAAAGGAAAGTCATATGCCGCTATCATGCAAAGGTATGGAGGAAGCTAACTTTTTCGAAAATACTAAAAGATTTTTTTAATAAAGTTTCTCTTTTTCCACTCTAATACCAAAAGAAACAAGTTTTCATACCTCCCTTTTGTCGCTCCAATGAGAATATCTATCATTATCATTTATAATGAAATGTATTAATATAATTTTAATTTATAGTACAATAATTGTCTGAATAAAAATAATTATTAAATTTGGGGTTTCATATGATAGATGGAATGAATTTTGACGGTGTAACTAAATGTAACTGGAGAGATATAAAGGCTATTGAGGGAGCTCCAGGGATTTATGTTAGAAATCTTTGGACCGGAAATAATAATAAACGTGTAGATATTTATGAATTTCAAGCTGGTGCTAATTACGGAGCATTAGATGCACATGAAGTCGGACCTGAGCAAGTATATGTTTTGTCTGGGATTTTTAATGATGGGAGAGAAGATCATCAAACTGGTACTTTCTTGCATCACCCAAAAGGATCGGCCCATGTACCCCAATCAAAGTATGGATGTGTTCTATTAGTAATTTTTCCTGAAGGCTAAAATAAATTGCAAGTCATTGGTATTTAGACTAAAAGTTATTTTAAGTCCATCTTATTTGATTGACTCTAAAAAAAACTGGTATATACTGAACCTAGCTTGAAATTATGTAATTATATTTATGCACACCTTCTCGATGTCTTACCTTTAGTAGCTCGTCCGGTTCTTCATAAGTAATACCAAAACATTTCAGCAAATAACGGTCTTAATAAAGACTACAAATTACTATTGATTTTAAAGGATAAAGTTATGTCTACTACTACTGGTACAGTTAAATGGTTCAATGAAGCAAAAGGATTCGGATTTATTGAACAAGAGTCTGGCCCCGATGTTTTTGCTCACTTCAGTGCTATATCTGCTGAAGGTTTTAAAACCTTAATGGAAGGCCAAAAAGTAGAATTTACAGTTACAGAAGGTCAAAAAGGACCGCAAGCTGAAAATATTACTGTTGTAAGTTAAAATTTCCGAGATAAATTTTAATATTGACAAAAAAACGCGAATATACTCGCGTTTTTTTGTGCCTTCTATTTATTTTTATTACCCCGATCCTTTTTAGGGATTCGCCCCCAAACATTTTTGGTATCAATTTTTCTTTTTTGATATTTATTTGACGTATTCTTTTTCTTCAAACCTCTATCTAATGGTAATATTTTTTTTAACGGTTCTGAAGAAAAACCGTGTATGTATTTTTTTGGGATATTTATTCCTAAAAGATGCTCAATATTTTTCAAGGATTTATATTCATCTTCACTCACTAATGAGATTGCCTCACCCTCATTCCCAGCGCGACCAGTTCGACCAATGCGATGAATATAATCTCCTGGTATTTTTGGTAGCTCAAAATTTACAACGTGTGGAAGTTGACTAATATCCAGGCCACGGGCTGCAATATCAGTTGCTACGAGCACGCGAACGTCTCCTTTCTTAAAGTCTGCTAATGCCTTTGTTCTTGCTGCTTGGCTTTTATTCCCATGAATAGCTGCAGACTTCAATCCATCAATTGCAAGCTGTTTAGCTAGTCTATTTGCTCCATGTTTTGTACGTGTAAAAACTAGAACTTGCTGCCAATTTTTTGAGCCAATCAAAAAAGATAACAACTCCCTTTTTCTTGCTTTGTTCACAAAATGAACGAACTGTTTTATTCTTTCAGCAGTTGCATTCCCTTGTGTTGTCTCTATATGTTTTGGTTTATTGAGTAGCGTATCAGCAAGTCTTTTTATATCATCAGTGAAAGTAGCTGAAAATAAAAGATTTTGACGGTTCTTAGGCAATAAATATAAAATTTTCTTTATATCTGGTAAAAACCCCATGTCAAGCATCCGGTCTGCTTCATCCAGTACTAATATTTCTATTTCAGATAAATCTAATGTTTTTTGTTTAGAGTGATCGAGTAGTCGACCCGGAGTAGCAACTAATATATCTATGCCAGATCGTAATTTAGCTATTTGGGGATTGATCTTTACACCTCCAAAAACAACTGTAGATTTTATTTTTAAGTATTTACTATAATTTATGGTGTTATCTGATATCTGCGCTGCCAACTCTCTGGTAGGCGTAATCACAAGCGCTCTAATAGGTCGATGACTTTTTTTGTAGTTATTTTGACTTAATATTTGAAGGATCGGCAAGATGAAGCCAGCTGTCTTCCCGGTACCTGTTTGTGCGCCTGCTAGTATATCGAGACCCATCAGAACTGAGGGAATGGCTTTTATTTGGATCGGTGTTGGCTCACTATAACCTTGATGAGAGACAGCACGGATTATATCAGCTGATAGGCCAAGATCTTCGAATGACATATATATATGGGAACTCCAATATGAATATTTCTATATGTTTTGAAAAGGTAATTCTATAAACTTTTTTGGAGCTCTTATTTCATAAGTGAAAAATCTGAAATTGACCTTTCACCAAAAGCATTTTTGACTATAGCAACTAGCACATAACGCGTCCAACGAAAAAAGGGACCAGGAGATTAATTTTTAATTATTATTTTAGGGTAAAATATTTTTTGACGGAAGTTCTGCTAAAAGTTTCAAACCAAGAAGCTTTTCTATTGGTTCCAACAAAAATGCGTCATCCTCGCAAGCAAAACTTATAGAAGTACCATTTTTTCCTGCTCTACCAGTTCTGCCGATGCGATGAACGTAATCTTCAGGCTCTTCGGGTAAAGTATAGTTGACGACATGGCTTATACCCTCGATATGGATGCCTCGGCCGGCAACATCAGTAGCAACTAAAGTAGTCAGCTTTCCGTTCTTGAAATCTTCAAGCGTTTTGATTCTCTTGCCTTGAGGCACCTCCCCAGAAAGAAGCCCTACTTGGAATCCCTTTCCTTTAAGTTTTTCATATAGATTTCTGCACTGATCGCGCCTATTAGCAAATACAATCACACTTTCAACTTCACTTTGTTGAATGATATTATTTAATAACTCAAACTTTTCATTTGTAGGTGTTATGTAAACCTTTTGGGTCACATTTTGAGTGGCAATATTATTAGGTTCGATTTCTACAGTAGTTGGGTCAACCGTCCACTGTCTTGCAAGCTCCATTACCTCCAAGGTGAAAGTTGCAGAAAAAAACATTGTTTGCCGATTATCTGGGTGAGGAGTCAACCGAACTATTCTTCGCACCTGAGGAATAAAACCCATATCAAGCATTCTATCAGCTTCATCGAGAATTAAAATTTCGGTTCTATCTAAATAAACATCATTACTACTTGCAAAGTCTAATAAACGTCCAGGTGTAGCCACTAAAATATCACAAAAGCTCTGATGTAAACGACTTTTTTGCTTATCGTAATCCATGCCTCCCACTAAAGTGTGAACCTTAAGATCTGTATACTTGCAAAGATCTCTAGCATCATTGGCTATTTGAATTACTAGCTCACGCGTGGGGGCTATAATTAATGATCTTGCTTCTCCTGCGAAACAGTCGTCAGTCACAGGATTATTTAGGAGCTCGGTTATAATTGTAGTAAGGAATGCTGCAGTTTTTCCAGTTCCAGTTTGAGCTTTACCAACAATGTCATGTCCCCTAAGTGTATATGGGAGTGTTCTTGCTTGAATAGGTGAGCAATACTGAAAGCCAAGATCTGAAATTGCATGCATCAAAGGGATAGGGAGATCGAAATCATGAAAACGTTTTTTTCCGTCTAAATGATCTACTTTAAAATCAGACAAATCCCAATTTTTCAAAGGAAAATACCCCCTGTTTTTTGATTTTGGTAATTCTGGCAATCAAATCTAACAATAAAAATATCCTCTGTTCCGTTGTAAGCTTTGGGATAGATATATTTTTCATTTTTGAACCGATTTGCGAGAGTGAGAATTATTTAGTTTTTCTGAGCTGAAGATCTTGAGAAAAATAAATATCAATTACAATTATAGCATGAGATTATTACACCTAGCTGATTTACAAATTTAATTCTGTACTGGAATAAAATTTAGTCTCAGACGCTTTCAAATGTATCTCTTGTTGGGTTACTCTAGCATCTCTAGAATGCTTCAAACAAGCTTAGGGCTAAAATACATGATTGATCAATCAACAATTGACTTGCGCAAAGCCTTTGGAAATTTTGCAACAGGCATAACTGTAATAACAACAGTTGATAACATCGGAAGTCCACAAGGCATAACTGTTAATAGTTTTTCAACAGTCTCATTAAAGCCCCCTCTCATTTCATGGTGCATAGGTCGCGAAGCAAAATTATTCAATTTATTTAAAAAAACAGAGTACTTTGCAGTCAATATTTTAAGTAACAATCAGAGGTCAGTCTCGGAGCTATTTGCTAGCTCTAAGGAAAATAAATTTTCCGAACAGAAGTGGTATCATGGTGCTAAAAATTTACCCCTTTTGGATAACTGTGCCTGTCAGTTCTTATGCTCAACAGAACATAGGTATCCAGGGGGCGATCATCTAATTTTAATTGGTCGTGTAATGCAAATTAATGATAATGGTTACCTTCCATTAATTTATCATGGTGGTAATTACCAAGAATTAAAATAAGAAAATATACTATGTGGGATTTTTGCAAATAGTTACTCTGTCCAAGCAAGACAAATCACGGAAAGTTTCAACTTCGTCATAGCCGTTGTTTGTCATCAATTGACGAACTATCGATCCCTGATCGTAACCATGCTCTATGGCCAGCCAGCCACCGGAATTAAGTTGGTTTTTTGCACAACTGACTATCAATCGAATATCAGAAAGGCCTAAATTTTCTGAAATTAAAGCACTTACTGGTTCAAACCTAACGTCACCGCGCTGGAGATGTGGGTCGTTAGGCTTTATATAAGGCGGATTGCTAACTATGAGATCAAAAAAATTACCTTTTAACTCAGAGAACCAATTACTTTTTTGGATCTTAACATTATCTAAAAGAAGGGATTTCCTATTTTGTTCAGCAATCTCAAGGGCACCTAATTCATTATCTATAGCTTTGATATTCCATAGTTTTTTTTCTGTTGCAAGAGCTAGCGCAATTGCTCCAGTTCCTGTTCCTAAATCTAGAGCTGATATATCATTATCAAGCGGTAGTGAGAGGGCTATCTCGACCAATAACTCTGTTTCCGGCCTAGGAATTAATGTTTTAGCTGAAACTTTTAGAGGTAGAGACCAAAACTCGCGATATCCCAATATATGAGCTACTGGTATTCCTGATAAACGCTGATCAAAAAATTCATTAAATTGTCTGTGCTGTAAGGTACTCAAGTACTCATTTGGCCATGTATATAGGTATGATCTGTTCTTACTCAAAACATGTCCGAGTATCACCTCAACATCTAGTCTAGGGCTATCACTGATATGGTTGAGCTCATTACTGCGCCTCAAAATATTCGAAATATTTGGTATTTTACAGGAAATTTTATCAGGCATAATATGATTAAGAACTTTAAGGTTATTTATACATAGATACTAAATTCAACTTTTAATACTTTTCAGCGATTCCTATTCATCATGACGATATATCGGTGAGCAAATTAGCCTGATTTTCATTGATCAATGGCTGTATTACTCCATCAAGACTGCCCTCCATAATCTCAGATAATTTATACAATGTTAAATTAATTCTATGGTCTGTAATACGGCCCTGCGAATAATTATATGTGCGGATACGCTCTGATCTATCTCCGCTCCCGACAAGTGAGCGACGCTCTTCTGCTATATTTTCTGCTGCAACAGCTTCTTGGGAAAGTTTCAACCGAGCTGACAAAAGTGCCATAGCTCTTGCCTTATTTTTATGCTGAGAGCGGTCATCTTGACATTCGACAACTACACCTGTCGGTATATGAGTAATGCGGATAGCTGAATCAGTTTTATTAACATGTTGTCCGCCAGCACCTGAAGAACGGAAAGTATCAATACGAAGATCTGCTTTTTTTATATCTACATCCTCTACAGATTCAACTTCTGGCATAACTGCTACAGTGCAAGCAGACGTATGAACACGTCCTTGTGACTCTGTATCGGGGACTCTTTGTACTCGGTGAGCTCCAGATTCAAACTTCAGTTTAGAATAAACACCCTTTCCTGTTATTAAGCTAATAATTTCCTTGTAGCCGCCATGATCTCCATGGTTCTGACTTATAATCTCTACCTTCCATTTATAACTTTCAGCATATTTACAGTACATGCGAAATAAATCACCAGAAAAAATAGCTGCCTCATCGCCACCTGTTCCTGCTCTAATTTCGAGGAATACATTCTTTCCATCATTGTTGTCTTTGGGCAACAGAAGTTGCTGTATTTCCAACAAAAAGACTCCAAGTTCTTTCTCGGCATTATTTTTTTCTTCTTCAGCCATCTCTCTTATTTCGTGATCAGGATCACCAAGTAACATTTTTGCGTCCAATATCTTTTTCTCAGCTAAAGTATATTTTTTATAAACCTCAACGATATACTCATTTTCTGAATATTCTTTCGATAATTCACGGAAATGGTTTTGACTACTTATTACATCTGGCTCACCCAAAAGTGCAGCTATTTCTTCATGACGATCAGTAATTAGTTGTAATTTTTTTTGGATAGAATCTTTCATTAAGGCACTTTATCAGTTTTTAGATTAAATGAACTATATTTAAATAGTTACTATTATTATTCAGGCTCAATTTCATTTGTTTTTGTAAGTCCAAACAAATCTTTCGTCAGACGAATATCACTTTTTCGTCCATTTTCCGCAGCCTTTTTTAGCATCTTTGACGGCGTATGCATCAGTTTATTTGTCAAATTTCTCGCTAAATTTTTCAGAACCTCTTCGGGATCTTGACCTGATTGTAGTAAAACTATAGCTTTTTGGATCTCAATATCCCTTGTGCTTTCTATTTTTTTTCTAAAATTGCGAATTAAGGAGACTGAATCTAAAGCTTGTATCTGGCTTTTCCATTCAATAACCCCATCCTCTATAATTTTTTCAGCTTTATCTGCCGCATTTTCGCGAGATCGCATATTTTCAATAATGACTTCCTGAAGATCATCTACCGTAAAAAGATAAACATCATCAAGTTCTGCTACTTCTGGTTCAATATCTCTCGGAACTGCCATATCTAGCATGAAAATTGGCTTATGCTTACGTTTTTTTACTGCAGATTCTACAGCGCCTTTACCCAATATTGGCAATTGGCTACCTGTTGAAGAAATAAGAATATCTGCTTTATCTAGGAATTCAGGAATATCTGAAAATAAAATTGTATCTGCACCAAATTCTTGAGCTAGTTCTTCTGCTCTACGAAGGGTTCGATTTGAAACGGTAATACTGCCTACTTTTTTTTCGAGCAAATGCTTTGCTACCAACTCAATGGTTTCTCCTGCCCCAATCAACAGAACATGAACATCTTTAAAATTAGAAAAAATTTGTTGCGAAAGTTTGACTCCAGCATATGCAACAGATACTGGATTTTGACCGATGGCGGTTTCAGTCCGTACTCGTTTTGCAATAAAAAAAGCTTGCTGAAATAACTGGTTAAGTTTAACAGAAACAGTGCCTGCCTCTTTTGCGACAGCATAAGATGACTTTAGCTGTCCGAGTATCTGAGGCTCGCCTAAAATCATTGAATCCAGTCCGCTAGCAACCCTCATTAAATGCTTAGCAGCAAATTCATCCTTATGCGTGTAATAATAACCGTCAAGACTAATAGGTTTTAATCCATGATGGTCTAGCAGCCAATTTAAGACTTTTTGGTTGGCGCATTTTGAATTTTTAGGGGTAACTATATATATTTCTGTTCTATTACATGTTGACAATATAGCGGCTTCGTTTATATCGCCATCATCTATCAAATCTCGTAAAGCTTTGGTAATGTTTTTTGGGGCAAAAACAACCTTCTCTCTAATGTCAAGAGATGCAGAGCGATGATTAATCCCCAATAAAAAAATAGCCATAATCCAACACTTATGAAACTTGGCTGCAATTGTCCGGTTCTATGACGCTAAAAACAAGTAGTATTCGATCAATATTTAGCTAGCTTATTAGCTTTTTTTATTGTTAGAGTATCTGTTTGCAAGTTAAAAGCCAAAAAATTTGGAATAGGTAAAAAAAATGAAGCTATTTCGGTATGGAACGAGGCTATAAAAAAACATCCTAATAATTCTATGATACTTGAAATAATGGAGAGACTTAAGGTTGAGTAAATCAATTTGTTATACAATCTTTTTCTTGATTTTAATATTAGTTAATGCATGTTCCATCAACAGAGGCTATGAATCTAAAGATCTAATCTATAAAAAAAGGTATTTCGATCAACTACAAGATATAGATCATTGGCTGATACAAGGCAAAATTGGATATAAAAATTCGAAAGAAGGCGGAAGTGCTTGGATTACATGGGTTCAAAGTAAAGAAGATTTCGAAATTAAATTAAACGGCCCACTTGGCATTAATGTAAGAAAAATACGTGGGAAAATAAATTATCCTAGATTAAAAACTAAAAGGTATGAGATAACTACTATTGAAGATTTTGAGGTGTATGGTGAGAAATCGTTTCTGTTAGCTACGGAAATAGAGAATCTAAGATTTTGGATTAAAGGTCTGGAGTCTCCGAATTTAAAAATTATCGAATCTCGATATAATGATGATGGGACTCTGGCGTCACTAAAACAAGCAGGATGGAAATTAGATTTTTCCAACTATGAAAATATAGGAAAATTTAAACTACCAAACAGAATAAAAGGAAAAAAAGGAACTTATCGGTTTAACTTAAGTATAAAAAAATGGGTAATTAAATAAGAGATGAAACTGTCGCTACCTGCTCCAGCAAAATTGAATTTATTTCTACATATAACTGGCAAAAAAGAAAATGGTTACCATGAGCTGCAAACATTATTTCAAATGCTTGACTATGGCGATTATCTTGAAATTGAATCTAATGATTCCGGAAAAATTGATTTATTAACAACTAAAAAAAATATTCCAAATCAGGAGAATGCTGTACTGCATGCAGCACGTGCTTTACAAAGCCACACTGCATGTGGCCATGGGGCAAAAATACTATTGAAAAAAAATCTACCAATAGGTGCTGGTTTAGGTGGTGGGAGTAGCAATGCTGCTTCAGCTATTCTCGGATTGAATATAGTGTGGAACTTAAAGTTAACTAATACTGAGCTCCAAAATATAGGATCTAAAATTGGGGCGGATGTTCCAGTTTTTATCTTAGGAAAAACTGCATGGGGTGAGGGTATCGGAGAAAAGTTGACTCCTGTAGATATACCTAATAACTGGTTTCTAGTTCTAACGCCGAATATATTTATAAGCACAACGGAAATATTTAGCCATCCTGGTTTGACAAGAAACACTCATCCGATCAAAATACGCGCCTTTGAGGAGAAAGGTTGGAAAAATGATTGTCAATTAGTTGTGGAAGATCTTTATCCTGAAGTAAAAAAAGCTCGCCAATGGCTAGCTAACTTTGCTCCAGCTAGAATGACAGGAACGGGTGGAAGTATCTTCTCAAGTTTTTCTACAGAAGATGAAGCAAAAGCTTTACTAAAAAAAATTCCAAAGCCATGGCATGGTTTTGTTGCCAAAGGAGTCAATAGATCTCCTGTATTTAAAATTTTGTCTCCTGAATAAAAGCTGTTGGGGTGTGGCCAAGCGGTTAAGGCAGCGGCTTTTGATGCCGCCACTCGGTGGTTCGAATCCACCCACCCCAGCCATATTTTATATAACTGTAGTATAGTGTTGTGGGAAAGATAATTATTAGGGAAATTATGTGGCCAATTTAATGGTTTTTTCTGGGAACGCAAACCCAGAGTTAGCGAGAGAAATAAGTCAATTTTTAGGGATCAACATGAGTAATTCAGTTGTCTCTCAGTTCTCTGATGGTGAAATAAATATTGAAATTTGTGAAAATGTCCGCGGTCAAGATGTTTTTATTGTTCAACCAACAAGTCCGCCAACGCATAAAAATTTAATGGAGCTGATTCTGATGGTGGATGCACTTCGTCGGTCATCTGCCGCTAGAATTACTGCTGTAATTCCATATTTTGGATATGCTCGCCAAGATAGGAGAGTTCGCTCAATTCGTGTGCCAATAAGTGCAAAAGTTGTAGCAGATATGATATCTAACGCTGGTGTTGATCGTGTGATGACTGTTGATCTTCATGCAGAGCAAATCCAGGGATTTTTTGACTGTGCAGTAGAAAACGTATACGGACTTCCGCTAATGACAGACGATGTTCAGCGTCAAAACTACCAACAACCAACTGTTGTCTCACCTGATATTGGTGGTGTTGTTCGAGCAAGAGCTATGGCCAAACTGCTTAATACAGATCTTGCAATAATAGATAAACGAAGACCAGAGGCAAATCAAATTGAAGTTATGAATATTATAGGTGAAGTCGAAGGTCGTACTTGTATATTGATAGATGATATTGTCGATACTGCTGGAACCCTATGCAAGGCAGCTGATGCTTTAAAAGAAAGAGGAGCGTCCAAGGTGGTTGCTTACTGTACTCACCCTGTTTTGTCTGGCAAAGCAATCAAAAATATTGAAGCTTCAAAACTTGATACGATGGTTGTTACAAACAGTATTCCAATAAGTATAAATGCAATAAAAAGTGGACGAATAAGAGTGTTAACCATTGGAAAAATGCTTGCGGAAGCAATGCGTCGCGTGAGTAACGAGGAATCCATAAGTGCCATGTTTGACGAGAAATAAATCTTGGATAAATAAACTATATGGATAAGCAGTCATCAATTATGGAGAAAATAAACATCTTATCAATTCTGGTCGCGGATTGTGATGATGTAATACTAGGAGACTAAAAAATGTCTAATGATTTTAAATTAAATGTAATAGTGCGAGATGACACGGGGAAAGGTGCGAGCCGCCGCCTTCGTCGTCTAGCCGGTGAGGTGCCAGCTATAGTATACGGTGGAAAAACCCCTCCACAAAAGATATCTCTGCCTCATAAAGACTTAGATTACGCACTTCAGAACGAGGCTTTTTACTCGCATATCATTACTTTGAATATAGAAGGAAAGAATGAAGAGGTTATACTTAAGGATCTGCAACGTCACCCAGCCAAACCAGTTATCATGCATGCTGATTTTTTACGTATCAGCAAAACACAAAAACTCTCCACAAAAGTTCCAATTCACTTTATAAACGAGGATGTCTGTGCAGGAGTAAAACTTGGTGGAGGTAATATTACCCGGAGTATGACGGAGCTGGATATAACTTGTCTTCCAGCAGATTTGCCTGAATATATTGAGGTGGATGTGGCAGAGGTTGAAGTTGGACAAATACTACATATTTCTGATATCAAACTCCCAAACGGAGTAGAAAGTATTGCTTTGAGTTATGGGGAAGATCGCGATTCACCCATTTTTACTGTCAATAAACCAAAAGAAGAAGTAGAAGAGGTCATAGTTGACGAAGATAGTGAAGAGACGGTTGAGAACGAAAATAAAGAGGGAGATGAAAGTGATGAAAAAAATGAGTAATATTCCTCAATGTTTCAAAGTGGCTCAAGGGGCTTAGGTATTGGACAAAATTGTTCAACTAATTGTTGGGCTGGGAAATCCTGGCCAACAATATGAACATACCCGTCATAATGCAGGGGCTTCTTTTGTTTCTGCTCTTGGAAAAAAATATCTTGCAGTGTTTAAAACCGATGAAAAATTTTTTGGATCTGTTGCTAGAGTTAAAATAGATTACCAAGATGTAAGATTATTGATACCGAACACTTTTATGAATATAAGTGGAAAGTCTATTGCTTCTTTGGCTAACTTTTATCAAATTGATCCAGACAATATTCTAGTTGTTCATGATGATATAGATCTTAATCCCGGAATATCTAAATATAAAATAGGCGGTGGACACGGTGGACATAATGGCCTTAAGAGTATTATAAAAGCGCTGGGTAATAGAAATAATTTTGCACGCCTTCGAATAGGGGTTGGTCATCCCGGTCAAGCTAATGAAGTTGTTAACTTCGTACTTAAAAAAGGGCCTAGAAGTGAACAAGATCTGATTGATGGTAGTTTTGAGAATTGCATTAACACGATTCCGTTTGCTATAAAAGGTAAATGGAATGAGGCGATGAAAGAACTCCACACGATATAGTCAATTTCTTTTTAATATTTGAGAGTTTACCTGATGGGTTTTAATTGCGGTATTGTAGGTCTACCTAACGTTGGAAAATCTACGCTTTTTAATGCGCTTACAAAGGCTGGTATAGATGCAGAAAATTTCCCTTTTTGTACTATTGAGCCGAATACAGGTATTGTTTCGGTTCCTGATAGCCGTCAGAAAAATTTAGCTGACATTGTTAATCCGGAGAAAATTCTTCCAGCTACTATGGAGTTTGTGGATATTGCAGGCCTTGTCGCTGGCGCCTCAAAAGGAGAAGGTTTAGGTAACAAATTTCTCACCAATATCAGAGAAACGGATGCGATCGCACATGTAGTTAGATGTTTTGATGATGAAAACATTGTCCATGTGGAGGGCAAAATTGATCCAGTTGCTGATATCGAAATTATTAATACGGAGTTAGCTCTGGCTGATTTAGAAACAGTAGAAAAATCTATCGCAAAAACAGCGAGAGCTTTGAAAGGAGGACAAGACAAAAAAACTAACGCGCTAAAAATATTGCTCGAAAAGATTCAACCCCACTTAGATCAAGCTAAGCCACTCCGAACGCTGAATCTAAGTACAACTGAAAAACAAATGATTAAGCCCATGAGCCTGTTAACGCTTAAACCAATGATGTACATTGCCAACGTGGATGAAAATGGATTCAATGATAATTCTTATCTTAAAAATGTCGAGAAGATAGCCTTATCAGAGGGAGCGCCTATAGTTAGAATTTGTAACAAACTTGAATCTGAAATTGCTGAACTATCTGATGACAACGAAAAATTGGAGTTTCTGAAAGATATGGGTATGGAAGAACCTGGTCTTAATCGACTGATAATTGCTGGATATCAGCTCCTTCAATTGCATACTTTTTTCACAGCAGGACCACAAGAAGTAAGAGCA
>NYXF01000023.1 GCA_002685455.1 Porticoccus sp.
CGATAAATATCTTCCAACGATAAACACCCGTCACCGATTGTATTTTCATTTTCACCATTTTCCAAGATAAACTTTTTAAAATCTTGGTAATCATTATAATATTGATTAGAAATTTTTGCTCTTTGTCTTTTACGAATCATAATAATTTTACCTATCATTTCATTTTCTAGGGAAGATAACTCTGAAAGAAACTCTTTGAAAAATGTCATATGAATTATATTAGGTAGAGATCTATCAATCAATCTGAAATAACCACTATATCTCTTTTGTAATTTACTATAAGTATTAACTAATATATCATGACCACCATATCTTAGATTTAAGGATGGTATATGATTCATAAAATCATTTCCTAATAAGAAACACATGAAAATATAATCATCAATGATAATAGATTCTTTTACTATTCGTTGTAAATGAAAGGATTCTAATAAATGTTTTTTTAGTGAATCTATTTTTAAATAAATATATTCAGAATCTGTATTTTCTATATTATAATCAGTAGTTTCTCTAAGTAAGACTATATTAGGCTTATGAGAAACTAATGATAATTGTATTAAATCCGCATCTAAACCATAAATACATATTTTACCTTTTAGATTGTTATTTAAAATATAATGTAAAATCTTATGTTCCCCTTCTCCTCTATTATCACTATCATCAAGAATAATATTTTTATGTTTAGAAAATTCCTTTCTTAAACGGATATTTAACATATTCATAAACGTAGTCCCAGGTGATATTGCATTTGTATTCCATGTAGATTCTGTATTATATTTTCTTTCTAAAGCAGATTTATGTCTTCTCATCCTTTGCTGCTTCATTTTCATCTTAGGAGCAATACCATCAATTGCAATATAGACAGTGTCCTTGACTCCGGTATATAGTATTAATTTATTTATTTCATTTAATATTTTATCTATGATTTCATTACTATCAGTTAATCCTCTCGCACAAGGATGAATTAAACAATTAAGATCAAAAAAAAGATGATTTATATCATCATATTTATCTTTATGTAAAATAGTGTCACCATAATCTGAAATTAAGGTTTTAAAATAAACAGGGATACCCATTGTAAATATTATCTAAAGATACGAGAAGTATCTTTAACTAAAGTAGAGTAGTCACTAAATAATATGTATTTATATCTGTTTCATATAAATTTTTGAGATAAATATAGTTACAGATGAATAAGAAAAGATAAAAGATAAACTCGCAAGGGTTCATTTTGTTTTGAGTTACGTTTATTATTTTGATACTTTGTTAAGAATCATTTAATCAAATTTATTTATTTTTCCGAGTTTTTTTCTGCTTAGATTTCTTCTTTTTAGATCTTTTCTTCTTAGATTTCTTCTTAGATTTCTTCTTCTTAGATTTCTTCTTTTTAGAAGATCTTAATAATTCCTCATGTATTTCATCTTTTAAAAGAATAAATCTTTTAAAATATTGTGTAAATTCTATACTACATGCTAAAGCATGACCATTTGATTCTTTAGCCATTTCAGATGATGTAATTTGAGCCGAATCCATATATTTTATTTCAAATTTGTCAGCTTCCGTAAAAAAATCTTTCATAACTTTAGATTGAGAAGCACTTATATTTGAATTTCTTTCAAAATCTTCATTCAAATAACTATCATAAATTTCCATTTTAATATCGTCTAATTCGCCTTTTTTTTCACCTCTTTCGGGCGCATTTTTAATTAAAAAATATGCTTCTAATAAATCCTTAAAATTACTAAGACTAATTGGCATTATATAATATATAATATATAAAATATAATATTTAATATTCTGTGGATATTTTTTTTAGAAGATCATGAATAAAATATTCTTTATTCTGAAGTATTAATTCCAATGATTCTAAATAAATATCTCTATTAACATCTTCATGAATCAACTTTAATAAAGATATAGCAGAATTTATTTCAGATTGAGTCCATATTTCTTTTAACTTATCAATAATAGGATTTATATCTACGTCTTCTATAATATTTTCACAATCATTCATTTGTATCACCGATATAAAATGTGTTATTGTATGTCTAATAGTAGAATTTCTATCATAAACACTGTTTAATATATTTAAACCTGTTATACATTCATTGTAAAGAAATTTATAATCATTATAAGAATACCATTCTATACTTTTTAAGATAGGATGGTATAAATTATGTAAATCTTCTCTACAATCACCCTCTATCATTCTTATTAATCCTTGATCATAAGTATTTTCTTGATAAATTATACCATTATCTTTAATAGATAATTTTGTATTTGGTGGTTTATATTTTAAAATTGCTAATCTAAATATGACTGTAAGAGGTTCTAATATTAAATTTTTTTCTCTTTTTTGAGTCATAAATATATCTTCTACAGATTTAAATAGTTGATAACTTGATAAAGCTTTTAACATATTCTAATAATATTTAAAAAGATTATTTTAATATTTAATATATATAAAATATGTTTAAGATTTTTTCTTTAGGTTTATATTTTACAAATGTGTATTCTCAAGTAGTTGGTGATACAAGGGATGATAATAATTGTTTGATTTCTGCGGGTTATAGTTGGTGTGAAAGTTCCCATGAATGTATTCGTAGTTGGGAAACTCCTTGTGAAGATAATTTTATATCTTGTGGCGATTGTTTAAAAAAGCAACGGAAGGGTATGAATATTGCTTGTCCTGTAAGGTGTGATGTAGAAGGACCTATTAGTATTCCTTTACCACCAGATCACTGTCCGGAAGTCATGTGTATGATGTATTGTGGAAATGGATATGTACAAGATGACAATGGATGCAATACATGTAGATGTAATGAACATGTTAGAGTAATTGATCCTATACCGACATCTATGCCTGCGCCTATGCCCTCGCCTATGCCCCCCCATATTTTAGTAGGTGATCCAATATCAGATACACCCGTAATTAATCCATTTTTAAATACTTGCTCAGAAATTCAAATGGCTGTTTATCATGAATGTAATAGTGATTGTCATAATTGTGATTTTAAAGATACTAGAACCGTATTAAGTGATTGTATGAACAATGGTCTTAGAGCGAGTGATGATTTATGTCATGGTGATATACATTTGTGTAGTATTCCTTATAATGATTGTGATAATGAATTTGTATGTCCTAAAATTACTGAAGTTACAGATTGCGGTGGAAATGGATTAAGTGGATATTCAACTTATCGTTTATCATTAATTGTAAAAAATCCAGATGTTAAAAATATTTATGCGATTTATGGAGATGACGAAGATTCACCTATGCCAATGATTATCCCCCCTGCTTATCAAAGTATCATTAATTTCAATAGCAATATTGGAGGTGTTTTACCGGCTATCATAAATATTGATCCTGATTCTCAATATGATAGTTGGTTAACTATTGGTATAACCGATGGTAATACAGGGAATCAGGTTTCAACTGTTGGTATTGATTTTTCAATCTGGACAGAAACTTCTGGTATTCATACTACAAATGGAGCTGTATTTACCATTGACCCTGAAGTTTCAGTAGTAGATGGTGATGAATATACAATAGCACAAATTACTATCCCTAATAGTAGAAGTGTTGAATTGATTATAAATGCTCAAGGCAAAACGAATTGTGTTAATAATTGTAATAGTGATAATCTTTCTTGGAAACAAAAAGGTATCATTTTTAATATTGTTCCACCTACAAGAGAGAATCATAATAATATCCCGCATTCATGTAGTGCTTGGTTTGATGGTTGTAATACTTGTCAAGTGAGGAATGGTCAAATCGGCTCTTGTACTCGTGTAATGTGTTTTAGGGTGGATACTCCTTATTGTAAAGTTTTTGATACATCTGGTCATTAATTTTAAGTAATCATTATAAATATCTAATTTTTCTATTAAATTTGATTTAAAAATATTAACATAAATTAATAATATATAAATATGTTAATTCCACCTCGTTGCTATACATGTGGGGAAATACTCGCTGATAAATGGATCCCTTATATTTCAGCAGTTCAAAGTGATAAGAATGATATGAATGGTTCAGTAAATCCAGAAGAAGATTTACTTGAATTAAAATACATTGATGTTAAAAATCCAAAACCCGAAAAGAGTATTGAAGGAAAAGTTCTTGATGAATTAAATTTACATAAATATTGTTGTAGGCGTATGATGTTAGGTAATGTTCATATTATTTCATACTTATCTTAGGTTTTTGATATATTAAATATCCTATTAAGTAAAAACATACTATTGAGATAAAAGTATTCGTATGTATATTATTTTTTTGTATATATAGATACAATAAAGGAGTTGCTAAGAGATACATAAATGAATCACCAATGACAGCTCCAGCCTTCACTCTTTCAGCATAATATTTAAATTCATCCATGACCAGATTTTTATTTTTAGGATAGGGTTTTATAGCAAATAGATAAAATGAGAAATCATGTGTTATTTGAACTAAAAGAACTAACCCTAAATATTTATATAGTTCATAATCAGTATTAATATATTTTTCTACTACTAAATATTCATAAATAAATTTAGCGATATAAAATCCTATTAAGACTGATAAAACGTCTAATATTACAGCAGTCCATCCTAAATTATCATACCATCGGTTAATTGATATACCTGTAAATGGACTTTTAGTGAATCTAAATAAATACAACATGAATAGTTCAATTACAACCGCAGCAGTCAGAAAATGTAAAAAAGTTAAATCTTTTATCATTAATATTTATATTATATAATATATATAAAATGAATTATACTTGTAAAATATTAATTGAAGCATTTATTGTTGCTTTATCGATAGTTGTCCTTGGATTTGGCATCCAACGTGTTTTTAAAGTGCAAGATCCATTAACATTATTATTTGTAACTGGATTTTCTGTTCATTTAATATACGATGTATTAGGATTCAATAAATATTATTGTAAAATATGTGCTGGTTGTAAGTAATTTATTTAATCTTATTTTTATATTTATTCATATTATAAATGAATACTCTTTTGATTATTGTTGTTGCTGTAGTTGGATTTTGTTATTTTGGTGGGAATAAATGTCCTAAGGCTCTTAAAGAAAATAAAGAAATGCTATTAGGTGTTCTTGTTGGTTTAGCACTGTGTTCTTTCATGGGTGTTAGGTTAGAAGGCATAAATACCCCGGATGAATCAACATTGCCTACTAAAGAAAATAATATCCCTGTAATATATATTAAAGAAAATAGTAATGTAGAATTTAAATCTGGTAATGCCGGTGATGATGCGTCTAATATGGAAATGACTTTTTCATCCATAGATGAAAAAGGCAAGAATCAAATGACATCTGGGCCCGTGGCCCAGATGAACAATGATTACATAAATATTAATGGATTGCCCTTTAAAATAATAGTTCTCAGTGAGAGTGATTTTAAAAAAAAGAAAATACAAAAATAAATCTATTTTAAAAAATATAATTGTATATAATAGATATGGTGAACAGTGACCAATTAGAAGAATTAAAAGATCAACTTACTATTGAATTAACAAACACACTCAATGCTCAGATGGGAGCTAAAAATCAAGAAATAGATGATGAATTAAGTAGAATCAGACAAGTTTTACAAAGGGTGAATTCACCTGAACAAAGAGGTGTTGAAGATGGAACAGATATTATTTTAAATCAACACATGAGAGATATTACAAGAGAAAATAGACCTCAAATGAGTTCAGCCGGATTAAGTATGAATAATAAGCATTTCAGAGATTTAAGTAATCATGAATTACATAAAATAAAAAAAATGCATGAAAAAGATCATTCATTAAAACCAAAAACTATTTTAGATGAATCTTTGGGAGATATTATGAATAAATTAGTTAATTTTTTAACATTTTCATTTGATGGATATACAAAAGCATATTATGCTGCCGAAGTCATGGAAAATGTTTATGATGATGAAAAAAATATGTATCAAAGAATTAAAGTTCATTTAATAGCAATCATATTATTCATGAGAGAAGATCAAAATATATTATATATAGGTATCTTATTGGTATTTTTATCAATGATAATTTATTTAGTAAATATTACAACATCTTAACGACGTCTTCTACTTTTACGTTTGCTAGACTTGCGTTTGCTAGACTTACGTCTTTTAGATTTCTTGCTTGATTTACGCTTAGATTTTCTACGTTTTTTGCTTTTCTTAAATCTTCTACCCCCCCCAAAAGCATCTTCTGGTATACTTCGTTTCTTATCTTGGAGAAGCTTAAGATTAGCGAAATGTTCTATGAGTATACTCTTCTCTACCCCCTTCAATCTTTCATATTGTTTGTCAAGATCCATCACCATATCATCATCACTCTGACTGGCGGTGTAGGGCTTTTTGGGGGTTTTAAAGTGTAAGGGATATTCATCTATTAAATCTTCCATCAATGGATAAATTTTTTTCAGGAGATCACCCTTATTTAAATCTTCCACCTCTTTCTTAAAGCTTTTCTTATTCATCTCGTCAAGCACGTCTTGAGTGGAGCTGGGACTACTACTATCAAATTCGGTCGGATTGGTTTCCATTTTTATACTATACTTTAGATTTTTTTTTCAGAAATTAATAAATATATTTCTTACGGAATATTTATTTATCTTTTATCTATAATATTATTAGTTATGATAGACAGTATTGATACTACTAAATTTTTAAAGACTATCGTTCAACCAAATATAAAATTTTTATTAATATTAGCATTAATATTAGTATTAGCGATAAGATATCTTGAAACAAACGTAATATTTATAATCAGTATAATATTATTTGTTTTTGTGAATTATAAAAGTATATTAAATACAATTGATGATATTAAAGATAAAGAAAATCACATAGAACGAGTTATAGAAGATAATCGTATAGTAAAACGTGATATTTATTTTAGTGAAGAATTAGATAAATATTTACACAAAATGAGGCGTTTTAGAAAATATAACCCTCAATCATATGATTCAGGATATAATTATATTAAAATGTTTATTCATACAATACATGATTTAGAAAGAGATGATATATCACATCCAAAACAATATTTTGAGAATGCACAATTATATTTAAAAAAATCATTAAATTTATTTCAAGCGATAACACTCTCTGTCCCTGAAGAAAAAATGATTCATGCTTTAAAATACAACAAGTTTGAATCGAATAAATTATCAAATAGAATAGGTCAATTATGTAAAAAGATATATAAACATTGTTATTATTTATTGTATAATTTATCATTACGTTTTAATGAAGATTTCATTAAGAATCCAGATATTTATAAAACTGAAATAAATTTAAATGCTGATGTAGTTGAAGAATCCAACACATTTGATAATATCCATGAATTATATTAAGTTTAATATTTTATTTATTTATATCTTTATTTTTAATGAATTGTTTAAAAGTTGATCCTGAATTATTAATTAAGAGAATAGACCCCGCATTAAGGAATAGTAATTACAATTTTTTAGACTCATTAGAAGAATATAATTTATCATCAAAAATTTATTATGATTATTTATCGGGAATAGATGAATATAAATTAAAAAATGTATGGAATCATATCATTAAAAGATGGAACAATATGAAATTATCTTTAAAAGATAATACAGATTTTAAGAGGAGCGAATATTGTAAAGGAGAATATCATCAAATACATAATGATA
>NYXF01000125.1 GCA_002685455.1 Porticoccus sp.
AATCAAGACCCAAGCATGAGAAAGGGGCTTAATACTTTTTCTTGGAATCTGAGATATGAGGGAGCTACCGAGTTTGAGGGTATGATTATTTGGTCTGCAAGGCCTCAACTTGGTCCCATTGCTCCGCCAGGAAATTATAAAATTATTTTAACTGTCGATGGAAAAGAATATAACTCATCGATTGATTTAATCAAAGATCCAAGAGTTAATGTCTCTGATGATGAGATAGACATTCAATTTAAATTTGCTATGGAGATTATGGCCCAGACTGATTTAGCTAACAGGAATGTTATAGAAATAAGAAATATAAAAAATAAGATAGCTAAGGATTTAAAAAATAAAAGTCCAAATAGACAAAAAAAATTGAACAATATTGTATCCAAATTAGATGAGATAGAGTCAAATATTTACCAGGTCAAAAATCAAAGTGGTCAGGACCCGTTAAACTTTCCAATAAAAGTAAATAATAGATTAGCATACTTAAGAAAAAGTGTTGAAAGTGGAGATGGTTTACCAACTAAAGGATCTAGACAGGTATTTAAAGAATTAAAGGAAGAACTTTCTGGTTATGTATCTAGACTAGATAATGTTAAACTTGAGATAGAAAAATATTTATAAATTATTAGTGTTTAAAAGTACGAATAAGCTTTTTTTCTTCATTTTATTGTCGATTACCATCTCATGCTCGACAAGAGAGGGAGTTAATTATAGAAATAAGTCCATAAATAAGTCTTTTTATGATATTTCATATGGATCTGGAGACTGGGAACATCCCAATTATAAAGAGGGCTTTTCCTTTCATGGAAATCATAGGGTAGTAGTAGAGCTAGATAATATATCAAATGAAATTCATCAGGTTATAATTCCTTGGAGAAGAAGAGATGAATTGCCGCATACTAAAGAAGTAATAATCGTTAATGCTGAGACTGGCTATGAAATTACTGACAAATATTTCATAGATATAAATAATGAGTATGGACACATTCTTTTCAAACCTCAAGCTTCTTCTAGTAGATATTTTTTTTATTATTTACCGCATAAGTCAACAGGTGGATATTACCCAAAAGTTAATTACATAACTCCAAAAAAAAATGAAATAAAACAATCTGATAAAGAGATCACTGAACTCTTGGTTGATTTATCTTCAGTTGAAAATGCTAGAGTTATAAAATTTGAGTCTATAGATAAGTTTAATTCTTTTTTCCCAATGGAGGTTATCTCTTCAGAAGATGAGGTAGATAGATTTATTAGTAAAAACAAGAAAGAATTTTATCTCTTTCCCGAATATAGGGATCATCCAATAAAAATGATGGATTTTCTTCCTTTGAGGTGGGTAAGTGAAGAGACTGAAGTTAATGGCTTATTGGATAAAGTATCAAAAGGTGAATATTACACATTCCAGGTTGGTCTCTTCTCTTCATTTTCAGAAATTAAAGATATAGAAATAGAATTCACGGATTTAATATCTAAATCAAATAGTATAATTTCAAAAGATAATTTCACATGTTTCAATAAGGAAGGTGTTGATTTATATGGAAATACTTTCAGTAAAAAAATTCCCATAGCTAAAAGCCAAGTACAATCTCTCTGGTTTGGTTTGCAAATTCCAAAACACACAAAAAAAGGCTCATATAAATCTCATCTAATCATTAAACCATCAGGAATGAAACAAGACACCGTCCATCTCAAAATAGATGTTGAGAATATAATAGTAGATGATTTTGGTGATAATACTCCAGAGAAGATGACTAGGTTAAGGTGGTTGAATTCAGAAATTGGATCAGAGAAGGATATTATTATTAGTCCTTTTGAGGAAGTAAAGGTAAATGATGATTGGATTAAAATTTTAGGGAGAGAAGTTAAACTTAATTCCTTCGGTTTACCTGAAAATATTTTGTCTTATTTCTCTCAGGAGATGACATATCTATCTAATGATCCAGTAGAGATTTTATCAAAACCAATGTCTTTTAATCTTAAATTAAAAAACGAACAATTTGAGGAATTTATTAATAATAAATTCGAGATTTTTCAGAGTTCACCAGCAAAATCAGAATGGTCTTCTATTAATTCTTCTGAAAATTTTATAATGGATGTAACTGGTTTAATTGAATATGATGGGATGATGGATCTCAAAATTAAACTTATTTCAAAAACTGATAAAGAAATTGATGATACTTCTCTTAAGATATTTATGGGGAGATATGCATCAAAATATATGCTTGGCCTTGGTAGAAGAGGAGGTAGACTTGATAACAAAATTGATTGGAAGTGGGATATAACAAAACATCAGGAAGGTCTGTGGCTTGGAAATATAAATGGTGGATTGCAATATGTTCTTAGAGACAATAATTATGAAAGACCACTAAATACAAACTTTTATCAGTCAAAACCCCTTAATCTTCCAGAATCTTGGTATAACGATTCAAAGGGTGGGATATCAGTAGATGTTGGTAAAGATGAAGTCTCTATAACAAATTTTTCAGGAGAACGCTTTATGAAAAAAGGTGACACTCTTGATTTTAATATAAGATTTTTAATCACACCATTTAAGTTAATAAATACAGAAGATCATTTTAACACCAGGTTTGTTCATAAATATATTCCTGTTGACTCAGTTGTTGAACTTAATGGTACAATAGTAAATGTTCACCACGCAAATGAGATAAACCCATATATAAATTACCCTTTTTATAATATTGATAAGCAGAAAGAATATATAAATGAGGCTCATCAAAAAGGTGTTAGAGTAAAATTATATAACACAATTAGAGAGTTAACATACAAGGCATATGAAATTTTCCCCCTTAGAAGTCTTGGCGAAGAGATTTTTAACGGTGGTAAAGGTGGAGGACATAGCTGGCTACAGGAACATCTTAAGAGAGATTACCACTCAGCCTGGCACGCAGTAAATGTAAATGATGCTTCTATTCTTAATAAGGGGACATCAAGATGGACTAATTATTATATTGAAGGGATTAACTGGCTGGCTAAGAACAATGAAATTGATGGCCTTTACTTAGATGATATAGCTTTCAGCAGAAGTACAGTTAAAAGGATAGCAAGTGTCTTAAATAGAAATAGAGAATCTTTTGTTATTGACCTCCATTCTGCTAACCAATTTAATAACAGGGATGGATTTATTAACAGTGCATTGTTATATATGGAGCATTTCCCTTTTGTTTCAAGGTTATGGTTTGGAGAATATTTTGATTATGACCTAGATCCAGACTATTGGATGACTGAAGTTTCAGGTATTCCTTTCGGTCTAACGGGTGAAATGTTAGAGAAGGGTGGCAGACCTTACCATGGCCTAGTATATGGAATGACAACAAGAGTATATCATAATTATAATCCAGGAAATTTATGGAATTTATTTAAAGATTTTAATATCTCAGAAAGTAAAATGATTGGTTATTGGGTTGATAATTCTCCTATTAAAATCAAAAGCAATAAAATAAGGAGTACAATTTATCAAAATGAAAATAAGATTCTTATAACTATTGCATCCTGGTCAGAAAAAGATGAGTTAATTGACTTAATTATTGAGTGGGATAAAATTAAATTTAATAAATCTAGTTCCAGCTTACTTAGTCCTGAAATTGAAAATCTTCAAGAATTAAAAAGCTATCATATTGGTAAGAATATCAAAATAAAATCAAATGAAGGTTTAATTCTTATTTTAAGTAAAATTTAAAAAAGGTTTATGAATATCTTTTAAGAATGAGTTTCAAAGAAGATATAACTTGATTAACATTTTCTTTAGAGAAACAGACATTTCAAAAACAATAGGTTTATTATAACTAACTGAAAAAATGGACTTAATATTGAATATCGTTCCTTTAAGTAAGCATTTATTTTTTTAAAATTCTTTTTTTTTATTTAATACTTTTCTAAATGTATTTTCAACATATTCTGGACTTGTTTTAACTAAAAATCTTAGCATTTTCCAAGCATTTTTTTCAGAGATTAGGGCATACTTATTTGAAGGGTCTTTCTTTCTTGAATATGCAGAATTACATACACTAATACATAGCTTAGCTGCCATTAAATAATAAAGAAGTGAAATTTCTTTATCAGTCAATTCTATAACCTGATTGTATGATTTTAATATGCTAGATGCATTTTGAAGAGGATTTTCATTAGAATATGAAGCATATACCATTGATATAGCTACTTCATTAACTAATTGAGTTTCAGCTAAATCACCAAAATCTATAATACAAACTTTATTTTTATTTTTTAATAAAATATTCCATTCGTTTGTATCATTGTGAATAGTGGATTTTCGAAGTTCATTTAGTTGGGGTAAAACAAACTCTTCAAATTGTTGAATAAAAAAAAATACTATTTTTCTATTACCTGGATGAGAAATATATCTTAAATATTTCTTATTAAGACTTAGGTGTTGAATATCCCATGGTAATTTTCTTGCGGCAATGCAATGATTAGAATAATTCCTTAGTTGTTTATTTAAATTACCAATAAAAGAACCAATAGCCTCTAGATGTATTTCTTTAGGTTTAATTTCTCCTAAGAATGTACCCTCTAAATATGATAATATTCTAATTATGTACCTATTATTTAGGTTCTTTATGATTTCACAACATTTCTTATTAGAGGAATAAATTGGTTTAGGATAAGAAGAATTGTTATGCTTATTTAAATATTCAAGGCAATGATTTTCTGCTTGAATTAAAGATAAATTTTCTTTTGAAAAATTGTATTTTTTTAAAATGTACTTTTTGTTATTTCGACACTTTACAAGATAATTTTCATTATCATATCCACTAAGTTTTTTGATAGTAGAAATTTGTAATCCAAAAAGAGAGTTTGTATTTTCTTTTAGTTGTAATGTTTCCATACGTCAGAGGAACCATCTTTTCTAACATACAGCACATCGTATTCTGCATTTTTATTGACAGTTTCCATTCCAGGAACATTTAATCCCGCTGGCATACCAGGTACGGTTATACCTGCTATATCTGGATTTTCACTAATTAGTCTTTTAATATCCTCAGCAGGCACATGTCCTTCAACAAAATAAGAACCTATTACACCTGTATGACAGGAAATATATTCTTGTGAGATATTATACTTCGATTTAATAATTCTCATGTTATCCCTGAATACTGACTCCACTTCGAATCCGTTATCTTCAAGGTGTGAAACCCACTTCTTACAACACCCACAAGTTGGAGACATATAAGCTTGTATTTTTATTTTTTTCTCAGTGCATGAGAGGTTTAAAAAAGCAATTACTGCTAGAAAGACTAATCTTTTCATATATTTATAATTTAACCCTAATATATAAAGAATAATTGAAGAGATAAATTTAATTTGACTAGATTTAAAATTATATATGATAAGATTTTATTTTGCTTTTATTCTCATTTTTTTTACTGTATCATGTGGTGAAAAACTACAATTAGGTGAGAAAGCTACAGACATAAAAGGGTGGGTTGAATATCAAAAGAAAATTAAAGATCACGAGTCTGGTAATAATTATTATCCTGGCTACAGGGAAGTTGAATTAGAAAAACTTCTAAGAAATAAAAATTTAATTCAATTTTCTAATAGATCTTCAGATACAGAGTTTAGTCAGTCTGCCGCAGATAAATCAACATTTACCGAAAGAGGTCCTCAAAATGCATCTGGAAGGACAAGGGCTATAATCATTGATAGGGCAGATCCTTCAGGGAACACATATCTTGCAGCGAGTATTGGTGGTGGGATATGGAGAGGAGTTTATAATACCAGCACGCTAAATATGACTTGGTCAAATTTAACTCCAGATATTGAGAATCTAGATTTTGTTTCATTAGCTCAGTCCGAATCTAATCCAAGTGTAATGTATGCTGGAACTGGTGAGAGGGCTTTGTCTGGTGACGACAACGGAAGTGGTATCTATAAAAGCAGCGATGGCGGTAATACGTGGTCTAATATAACACCAATTGTTTCAGGAAAGATTGATGCTGGCTTTGCAAATGTCTACAGGATAATTGTAGACCCTAATGATTCCAATACATTGATTATTGCTACTCAGTACAAGTATTATTGTCAATCATACCTGTTTAAATCAACCGATGGAGGTGCTAACTTCTCACTTGTATACGACGCTTTATCTGACCAGGGTCAGTGTATAGCCGTAACACAAGTTGTTTATGCCCCAACAGATTTTAGTATCCAGTATGCTGCAACTAGAGGTGGTAATGTTATAAAGTCTGTAGACAGTGGTTCTTCGTGGACTCAAACCTCAGATTTTGATGGATTTGAAGGTGGGGGATATTACAGTAGAAATGAGATAGCTGTGTCACACAGTGACCCAAATATCATCTATGCTGGAATAAAATCTGGTGGATCAGGAATGCCGCCTTTCATGCTTAATGTTTCCTACGATGGTGGATTAGATTGGCACCACGTCGAAGAGAGTGATAAAGGTAATTCAGAATATTTAGGTGATAACTGGATAGGTCAGCAAGGTGGTTATAATAACTTCATAGCTATAAATCCTTTCAACGACAGGGAGGTCTATGTAGGTGATATTAACATTCACAAGTTTAGTGTCAGGGATGATACGACAAAAATATCCCAAGCAATAACAGATGTATATAGTCAGATAAATTCTGATGGTGTACCAAAAATAAACGGTTATGTTCATCCAGATCAACATACAATGACAACTTTTTCTGATGGTATTAGCAAGTTTAGACTTATTGTAGGAAATGATGGTGGACCCGCAATATCAGATTTTAGCTCTGACCCAGGAGTTCTAGATAAGAGCTGGCAGGCAACTGAGTTTATGTGGGCATGGACACCAAGTGGTTCATCAAAACCTCCAATAGATGTTGGTTACAGGACAACACAATTCTACCACGCTACAAAGGTTAAAGGTAAAAATCAGTATCTGGGTGGTACTCAGGACAACGGGACGTATCTAACAAGAGAACCTAATTCAAACGGTCTACAAGAAGCCTCAAGAGTTGGTTCTGGGGATGGTTTTGAGTCAGTAACTCACTGGGAAGACCCATTGAGGATGATGTTAACATGCCAAAATAATGGCTGTGCAAAAATAGCCTATGATGGGGGTGTAAATGGTCCCTGGTCATTCTGGTATGTTAACGATTTTGAGCAGGATGACTCAGAGGGAAACCCCTTCTATACAAAGCTTGAGAGTTCAAAACAGGATGCTGATATGATCTATGGAATAACGAATAATGGCGTTATAAGATCTGAGAATTTTGGTGATTCGTGGGAATACTCAAAACTTGGAAGTGAATACGAAGGTGGAGAAATTGAAGTATCTGAGGCAAATCCGAGGTTTGTGTATGCTGGATCATATATATCTCAAAATACTTCTATACACCTCTCAAAGGACTGGGGTAAAACTTTTGAACCTATTAATCATCCATACACAGGTATGGGCGGGTATGTTTCTGGTATATATTCTCACCCGACAGAGGACTCCACAGTCTACTTGCTTTTCTCATATCATGAGAGAGCTAAAGTTTTAGAATCTAAAGATTTAGGTAATTCCTGGAAAGATTTGTCTGGCTACCCTGATAATTTTGAAACAGGAACATCTTCTAACGGATTTCCTAATGTAGGTGTTAACGCTCTCGTAGTGATGCCTTTCGATCCAAATATAATATGGATTGGAACTGAAATAGGATTATTAGAGTCAACTGATGCAGGAAACTCATGGAATTCAGTTAATTCAAACCTACCTTATGTTAAGATAAATGATTTCGAGATAGCAGATCAGGGTCAGATAGTAATAGCTACCTACGGAAGGGGTATATGGACAGCAACAATCCCTGAATTGATGGATTTTAAACCTAAGGAAAGTGGTATATCTCTTAGATTAAGTAAAGATACAATTTCTGAAGATGGAGATATTTCTTTTATTAAGTATGATTTATCTAGGGACGTTTCTCCACACAGCCCAATGAAATTGGTCTTTTCAGTTTCTGGAAATGCTTCAGCAGCTGATTATGAATTTCCTAAAGATACTCTGACAATAACTAATTCAAAGCCAGGAAATATAAGTATAAGTTCTATTCAAGATGTAATAGATGAGAGTTATGAAACTATTAAGTTAAAGGTCTCACATATTGAAAATGGTGAAGTTATTGGATCTGACGAATTGAATTTAGTTATAGAAGATGACGATAATGCTAACTCTCCTCCAGGCGTAGGTTTTAATATAAATAGATCAACTATAAATGAGAATGGGGATTCATTTGACATTTTTATTCAGCTCTCTAAAGAACCAAATCAAGGGGACGTAGAAATATTATTTGGTTTTGATGGAACTGCCTCTGATGATGACTTTACAGTAAGTGATAATCCAATTAAAATTAGCTCAGGAACAACGGGAAAAGTAACATTAACAGCTGTTCAAGATGAAATTGATGAACCTAATGAGTCTATTATACTGAAAGTTTCTAGTATCTCAAATGCCGGTGGTGCCCTAGGCTCTATAGGTTCTGTAACCATACTTGATGATGATGAGCCAGTACCATTATCATTAGAAGTAGTCAGTGAGGGTGTTCATATTTATCCTAACCCATTTGTAGATGATATTAAGATTGAGCTAGATAGGTCGTGGGATGGTGATGTTGAAGTATCTATATACGACATGTTTGGTAGAAACTACAAAACAAAAAATGTAATAAATTCTTCATCTAACTCTACTCATCAAATCAATATATCTGCTTATAATTATGGTTTATTTATTATCAAGGTTAAACAAAAAGAGAGAGTTTTAATTAAGAAACTTATCAGAAGAAATTAAACCTTATTGTTATTTTTTAATTAGTGGTGAAAAAGTTTAAAATCATATATAATATTCTGTTTTTTTTGATAATTGCATCTTGTGATATAAAATCAGACACATTAAATATTGGCCAGAGTGATAACTTAATCACCTACATAAACTCTTTAGAAGAGTACTCACACGATGAGGGTCACAGCTCAAGTTATATTTATGATCAGGATGAGCTACATAGATTTGATATATATCTAACAGAGAATAATTTAAAGATATTAGATGATGACCCCGCTGCCGAGAAATATGTAGAAGGATTTTTAGTATTTGAAGGAAAGGTAGTTAAAAATGTTGGTGTACGATATAAGGGTTCAATTGGTGCATGGGTAGGATGTCTTTCCGATCCTGACTGGACGAATCCTAATGGCTACAAGACCTGCCCAAAGCTATCAATGAAAATAAAGATAAATTGGAGAGACGACAAGAAGTTTTATGGAATGAAAAAAATTCAATTTCATTCACAAAATTTAGATAAATCTAAGATGCACGAGAGGTTAGGGTATTATATGTTTAGGAATTTTGGGGTAAATACCCCAAGATCAAATCATTCTCTTATATATATTAATGGTGAGTATGTAGGAGTATTTGCAAATACAGAAAATGTAGACGGTCCCTATACTAACGAACATTTTAATGGAGGCGGTGGAAATTTATATAAGGAGGTGTGGCCAGTTAGAAGTGATGGAAGTTCTCATGACGAAGAGTATTTTAAAGATGGGTTAAAAACAAATGAGGAGTTGTCTGATGTAACAAAAGCCATGATGTTTTCAAATTCACTTAGTGATAATGAAAATGAAGCCTTAAAATCTGTTGTAGATCAGTGGATAGATAAAGATATCTTTTTGAGGACCCTTGTTGTTGATAGAAGGATAGCTAATGATGATGGTTTTATGCATTTCTATCATGAATACGGAAATTATTATGAAAATCATAACTACTTCTGGTATGAATTTCCTGACCAGGATAAGTTTCAGCTTATCCCATGGGACCTAGATAATGCCTTTGAAAACCTCATTCAAAACGTTAACCCAGTCACTCCCATAAAAGATAAATGGTATGAGATATCAAATAATTGTAATGGATTTAATTTTGGTCAGTTTAACTTAAAACAAAAGTCTGCGGCATGTGATAAAATAATAGGCTCATTTACTGATTATAAAGAAGAATATAATATATTGGATCAATCTTTTCAAGGTGAACTGTATAATATGCCAAATATTAATTTACTTATTGATAAATGGTCCATGCAGATAAGAAAGGCTGTAGAAGATGCAAATGATCTATATGGAGATAAAGAACCAAGTCTTCAGGAATGGGAATATAATATTGATATTTTAAAAAATTCAATAGAGGAATCTCTAAATTAGAAGATAATGAGATATTTTTTACCTCTTTTATTTCTTTTTGTATTTTCTTCCTGCTCAGATGGAGATAGTGACCTCAATCCAGGAAAAGGTCTTATCATAAATGAATTTCTTGCTAGTAATGATGCATGCTGCTCTGATAATTTTGGTGATTATGATGACTGGGTAGAGTTTTATAATGATTCAAACGAACCTATTGACATAGGCGGAATGTATTTCACAGATACACCAAATGATGATAAACCCTACCAAATTCCATTCAACTATTCAGATCCTAATTCAACAACTATTCAGCCTAAGGGATATCTTGTAATTTGGTGCGACGATGAT
>NYXF01000117.1 GCA_002685455.1 Porticoccus sp.
GAAGAAATTGTTGAGAAACAAGAAGAAGTGCATGTAAAAGAAGCGGAAAAAAATGAGAAAATAGAAGAAAGCAATAAGATTGTCATTGATGAAAATAGTACGGAAAATCAGTTTAAACTTGAGTTATAGTTGAGTCCGTAAGTATTAACGATTCTTTAACATCGATATAATTTATTAAGCCCTATTTTTAGGGCTTTAATTTTGAAGTAATTATGAAGAAGATTTTTTATTTATCTATCATTCTAGCCTGCTCATTATATACTAATGCTCAAAATAGTATGAATATGGGGTTAGTAGGTAGTTATACCTACACGAATACAGAATGCAGTGATATTTGGGGATATGTAGATAGTTTAGGAAAAGAATACGCTCTTGTAGGTTTAAGAAATGGTTTTTCAGTAGTAGATTTATCATCACCAAGTAATCCAACTCAAAACTTCTTTATAGCTGGAGCACAATCTGTATGGAGAGATATAAAAGTATGGAATCACTATGCATTTATTACTTGTGATCAAGGAACAGATGGTTTACTTATTGTTGATTTGAACGACATGTCTGGAAACACTTATGTGTATACCACTATTGATCAAAACAGTCAAAATATGTTTACTCATGCTCATAATATATACATTGATGAGTTTGGAAAGGCTTATATTTTTGGAGGAGATGTTGGTACTATCGGTGGTGCTTTAATTCTAGATGTTACTTCAGTAGATTTAACTGCTGGAAATATTGTGTTACCTTCTATAATAGGCTTGTTTGATACCTATTATTTGCATGACGGAATGGCTAGAGGAGATACACTCTATGCCGGATGTATTTACACAGGAGATCTACATATAATAGATGTAAGCGATAAAAATAACCCAATAACAATAGGAACGCATCCAACCCCAAATGCATTTACTCATAATGCATGGGTTAGTGATGATGGGAAATACGTCTTTACAACAGATACTTCATTATTAGGACCTCATTTTACAAAAGACTATACTCCCGAAGAAATCGGTTATAAATGTTTGGCTACTAATATCAGTGATATTGCATCTATGGGTTGCATACCTCTTTATGCAATGTATGCCATTACAATTCCTAAAATGTCTGAAAAATGGCTTAGAGCCTTCTATAAGGGCACAAATAAGCTATTAAGAAAATATAAAATCTCAATTATTGGTGGGGATACAACAAGGGGGCCGCTTAGTATTACAATTCAATTGATAGGGATTCAAAATAATAAAATTCTTCAAAGAGATGGAGCTAAGGTTGGTGACAATATATATGTATCAGGAACAATTGGTAATGCAAGAGCCGCATTACTTATGGCTAAAAAAAGCACAGGCCATAAATATTTTAGGAAATATTTAGTAAATCCTACTCCACGTGTGAATCTTGGTTTAGAAATCTCTAAATTTGCATCATCATGTATTGATATTTCTGATGGATTAGCAAAAGATTTAAAGAATATAGCAATGTCATCTAATAAAGGTTTCAAAGTTAACATAGACCAGATTCCAGTTACGCCTAAGTTAAACAAATACATCTTACCTAAATATAGAGAAGAATGTATCCTAGGTGGTGGCGAAGACTATGAATTATGTTTCACTGCAAATAAAAAATATTCGTTAAATATCAATACTATATCATCTAAACTAAAATTAAATATCACTAAAATAGGAATTATTACGAATAAAGGTTATGAATATTCACTAAACGGTAAAGTTGCGAATGTTAAGTCAAAGGGATACGATCATTTCGCAGATAGTTAGCTATTTAGTCATAATGTCGATATCAAATCTGGCTAAATAATCTATGAGCTTTATCAAGGGAAGCCCCATTATTGATGATGGGTCTGCACCGTTCATTTTCCTAACTAAATTGATAGCTAAGCCCTCGATTCTAATACTTGCAGCACAGTTAAGCACATCATCACTTTCGAGATATTTATTTATGATATTATCGTCTAAATCTTTGAAAAATATATTATAATTATTAACTGAAGCATAGTACTTACCAGTTTCTGAGTTTAATACACATAGGCCTGTTCTAAAAACAACTTTATTACCTGAGAGCATTCGTAACTGTTTCTTTGCATTTTTTTTGGTAATTGGTTTACCTATTATTTTACCCTTTAAATCTGCTACTTCATCTGAACCTATAATTATGCTTTTGTGGTTACTACATGCAATTTTAGAGGCTTTCTCTATGGATAGTCTTTTTACATAATCTTTCACATCCTCATTATTCAATCTCTTCTCATCTATATCTGGACTGATACATTTAAAAGAAATGTTAAGCTTATCGAGGAGCTGTTTTCTGAACTTTGAGCTTGATGCTAATACAACTTTCATAATTTCAATACAAGATAATACAATAAAAACTATAAAAGAGTTAATTTTAGTATTAATAATTGCTTGTAGGTTTATTATTGCTTAGAATACGTTATCTAAACGATATGGAACAATAATATGGCAGTACAAAAGAGTAAAAAATCAAGATCAAGACGTGATATGAGAAGATCTCACGATTCACTCACTGCATCTTCTGTATCTTCTGATGCTACAACAGGGTCTAAACACTTGAGACATCATATTGCTAAAGACGGCTTTTACCGTGGTAAAGAGATATTTACACCAAAAGTAAAAAAACCTAAAGAAGAAACTACCCAAGAACAGTAGAATATCCATGTAATGCGAGGATCTATTACGATAGCATTGGATGTAATGAGCGGAGATAACGGGCCAGCTCCAGCTATAACCGGTGCCATTAAGTCACTTCAAAATATAAATGATCTTAGAATTATGCTAGTAGGGGACGAAAACATCATAGATCAAGGTCTTACACATACTGATCAGTCTCTAAAAAACCGTATAACAGTCATTCATACAGAAGAATTCATAAAAATGGATGAAGATATCGTCAGTGCTATTAGAAGCAAAAAAAAATCATCTATGAGATTATCAATAAATCAAGTCAAAACTAAAGATGCTCATGCATGCGTGAGTGCTGGAAATACAGGAGCATTGATGTCGCTTTCTAAAATAATATTGAAAACTATTGATGGCATTGACAGACCAGCTATATGCACATCATTACCCACAAAGAAAAATTTCATGCAGGTTCTCGACTTAGGTGCAAATATTGAATGTGATGCACAAAATCTTTATCAATTTGCTGTAATGGGATCATCTGTTGTAAAAAGTTTAGAGATTTCCAATAATCCTAGAGTTGGCTTATTAAACATTGGTTCTGAGGAATTTAAAGGTAAAGATGAAATAAAATTAGCTGCAGAATTACTCAATCAATCAAATTTAAACTATCAAGGCTTCGTTGAGGGTAATGGTATGTTTAGCGGCGATTATGACGTTATAGTTACAGATGGTTTTACTGGTAATATTGCATTAAAAAGTATTGAGGGTGTTGCTGGTATGATAAAACATTTTATCAAATCTGAATATAACAAAAACTTATATAATAAGTTGTCTGCAATTGTAAGCTTGCCTGTTATGAAAGGAGTGAAGAAAAAAATGGATCCAAGAGTATATAATGGAGCTTCATTTTTAGGGTTAAACGGTATAGTAGTGAAAAGCCATGGAAGCGCAGATGACTTTTCATATAACAATGCAATTCAGACTGCTTATTATGAGTCAAAAAATAATTTATTAGAAAATATAAAACAATATACAGCAAGAGAGCTTAATGACTAAATTTACAAAAATTATTTCAAGCGGAAGCTACCTACCTAAAAAGATTCTTACCAATAAAGAGTTAGAAAGTAGAGTTGACACCAGTGATGAATGGATAACAGAGAGAACGGGTATAAAAGAAAGAAGAGTAGCTGATGACAGTGAAACCTCTGTGGATTTGGCTTATAACGCAGCTACAGATGCCATTAAAAAATCAGGTATAAATAAAAATGATATCGGTGCAATTTTTTTAGCTACATGTACTCCAGAGAGAAAATTCCCAAGTTCAGCCGTATTATTACAAAATAAACTAGACATCAAAGATGCTTTTTCTTTTGATATTAATGCTGCCTGTACAGGATTTGTTTACGCATTAGATGTTGCAAAAAAATATATAGAATCAGGACAAGTTAAGTATGCTCTTGTTGTAGGAACAGAGAAAATTACTTCGCTTCTAGATTGGACTGATAGAAATACATGTGTACTTTTCGGCGACGGCTCTGGAGCAATGATAGTTGGGGCATCAGAAAAAGCTGGGATTATTTCAAGCACTATTGGGTCTGATGGCTCTTATAAGGATCTTTTAACTGTTAATACAGATTTAGAATATATTGAGATGAAGGGGAGCGATGTTTTTAAAACTGCCGTTAATACATTAGGTAAACTTGCAAAACATACTCTTGAAGATAACAATGTAGGCAAAGACGAACTAGATTGGCTCGTACCTCATCAGGCAAATGAAAGAATAATTTTAGCTATTGCTAAAAAAATTAATTTACCCAGAGAAAAGATAATCATAACTGTAAATAAACATGGTAATACTTCTGCTGCATCTATACCCTTGGCTTTCGATGAAGCTAATTCTAAGGGAACATTTAAACACGGCGATATGATTATGCTAGAGGCTTTTGGAGCCGGTTTCACATGGGGATCCATTCTATTTAGATATTAAATGCAAATTATTAAATGCAAGGTATGTAAAGAAACTGTATCTCATCACAAACTATTAATTAAAAAATATCCAGATTATCATTGTAAACCAGTCAATAGTTCTGGCAACATTAAAGCAAAAATCGCTTTAATTGGTTTAGCACCCGGTCTTCATGGAGCTAATAAGACAGGTGTTCCATTTACATCTGATTTTTCAGGAGTAGTTATTCGAAAGATTTTATATAAACTCCATCTTCAGGATATCTTTATAACAAACGCAGTACGATGTTACCCAAAAAATAATAAACCCTCTTCGACAATGATTAATAACTGTCAGAAACATACAAAAAGAGAATTCAAAAGCTTATCTAATCTTAGGGTTGTTGTTTGTCTTGGAACAATCGCTTATTATCAAGTACTTAAGCTCTATAATATAGATCGTAAAAAACATAAATTCTATCATGGCAAGGTTACTCATTTAGATACGCAAACTACTTTAATTGCGTCTTATCACTGTAGTAAGTTAAACTTTAATACTCATAAAATAAATTTAGTCATGCTAGAGGATATATTTTATAAAGCAAAAGAGGTTATGTATTATGAATAAATCATTTTTAAATAACTTACCTGCATCGCCAGGTGTTTATAAAATGTTAGATGATAATAAAGATATTATTTATGTTGGAAAGGCAGGTAATTTAAAAAAAAGAGTTTCTTCATATTTTGTGAGATCTAATCATTCAATTAAGAATCAAAGATTGATTGCAAAAATAAGAGATATTGACTATCAAATAACTTCTAATGAACAAGACGCCCTTCTTTTAGAGAATAATTTAATAAAAGAATACAAACCAAAATATAATATTCTTCTGAGAGATGATAAATCTTATCCATACATATATATGAATAGGAATCATAGTAATCCTGGCTTTAAATTTTTTAGAGGTAAA
>NYXF01000079.1 GCA_002685455.1 Porticoccus sp.
CTTCTTCAGCAGCAGGAGCTTCTTCTTTAGCTTCTTCAGCAGCAGGAGCTTCCTCTTTCGCTTCTTCTTTAGCTTCTTCAGCAGCAGGAGCTTCTTCTTTAGCTTCTTCAGCAGCAGGAGCTTCTTCTTTAGCTTCTTCAGCGGCTGCAGCTTCTAACTTTTTCTTAATATCTTCCTCTCTCTTCTTATTAAATGCTTTTTCAGCATCAATTCTTTTCTTATCAGAATCAGATTTATCCTTCTCTAGTTTTGTTATCTTTTTATTAATTTGAGATTCTTTATCGTTAAGCCATGCCTCCAATTTTTTATCAGCGTCTTCTTGCTTTATAGCTCCTTTCAGTACTCCCACTTGAAGATGTTTTCTAAACATTACTCCTTTGTAAGAGAGAATATTTCTTGCTGTATCACTAGGTTGAGCTCCCTTAAGAACCCATTCTAAAGCTTTATCTGAATCAAGCACAATGCTTGCGGGATTGTGGTTAGGATTATATGTTCCTATTTTTTGAATGATTTTACCGTCTCTAGGTGATCTAGCGTCGGCAACGACAATGTCATATATTGCAAGTTTTTTTCTTCCTCGTCTCTGTAATCTTATTTTTACTGCCATAGTTGATATAGTTTATATGGAACACGTCCATTAACGTTTAAATAATTAAGTGCGCAAATATATAAATATTATTACTTAAATCAATAAGTGATTAATATTTAAAATTAAGAGTACATATTTCACTAATTATTTGTATAACCGTATAAACGGTTTTTTATTATATATTTTTATGTCTACTTTTACATTGTTAACCATAAAAATGAACAAATTCAATTACACTTCGAATTCTGACATAAGTTATATTGATGACCTATACACAAAATATAAGCTGGATACTCAATCAGTAGATATCACATGGCAAAAGTTTTTTGAGGGTTTTGAGTTTGCTGAAGATAATTCTTTAGAATCTATAAAATTCACTGAGTCATCAGTCTCTAGATTGATACAATCATATAGAAAGTATGGACACCTTAACTCATTAACAAATCCCGTGAGGACAAGGAGAGATCATAACGTAAGGTTTAATATAGAGGAGTTTGGACTCTCTAAGGATGACCTCTCTCAAACATTTTCTTCAGGAGCAGAAATTGGTTTAAAAGATAAACCTCTTAGGGAAATTATTGAGAAACTTAACAAAATATACGTTGGTTCAATAGGTTTTGAATATTTTAATATAAGAAATACCGATGAAGTAAACTGGATTAAGAAATGGGTAGAGGAGAAATGGTTTAGTCAAAAATTAAATAAGCCAAAAAAAGAGACAATCCTTAAAAAACTTAATGAAGCAGTTGTCTTTGAAAACTTTCTTCACACAAAGTACATAGGTCAAAAAAGATTTTCTCTAGAAGGTGGAGAAAATACCATTACTTTTTTAAATGAATTTATTAAATCTGCATGCGAGAGTGATGTTAAGGAAGTTGTTATAGGAATGGCTCACAGAGGCAGGCTAAATGTATTAACTAGCATCCTTCAAAAGACTTATGACGAGATCTTTAATGAATTTGAAGGAAATATGGACCCAGATCTCATATTTGGAGATGGTGATGTGAAATATCACCTTGGTTATAACAGTTTTATAAGTGAGGGAGAAAAAAATATATACGTTAAGTTAATTCCAAACCCTAGTCATTTGGAGTCGGTTAATCCAGTTGTGATGGGTTACACAAGAGCTCAAATTGATGAAGAGTACAAGGGAAATTTTGATTCTGCTATACCAATTTTAATCCATGGAGATGCGGCAATCGCTGGTCAAGGAATTGTTTATGAGACTATTCAAATGTCACAACTTGATGGGTATAAAGTTGGTGGAGTTATACATTTTGTGATTAATAATCAAATAGGCTTTACGACTGACTATGATGATGCCAGGTCAAGTATCTATTGTACAGACTTAGCCAAAATTATTGACTCTCCAGTTCTTCATGTTAACGGGGATGATCCTGAAGCAGTATTTTTTGCTTCAAAATTTGCATTAGCATACAGACAGAAATTTAAAAAAGATATTTTTATTGACTTATTATGTTACAGGAGACATGGACACAATGAAAGTGACGAACCAAAATTTACTCAGCCAAACCTCTATAATTTAATATCTAAGCACCCAAGCCCTAGAGATGTATACTTCAAGAGAATTACAGAAAATAATAATGAAATAGATAAGGACTTAGCATCTAAACTTAATAAAGACTTTAGGCAAAAGTTGCAGGAGAGACTAGATGAGGTTAAGCAAAAGCCTCTACCGTATAAACCACAAAAGAAAGATGAGGAATGGAGTTTTTTAAGATCCTCTGAGCCTAAAGACTTTAAAGCTTCTCCTGAGACAAGAATTAACTTAGAAACACTTGAGAAAATTGGTAAGGCTCTTGTAAAAGTACCAGATGGCTTTAAGCCTTTGAAGCAAATCACTAGACTTCTTAATGATAGAGAAAAAAACTTTTTTAAGGATAAATCACTTAACTGGGCAGATGCCGAATTGCTTGCTTACGGATCTTTATTGAATGAAAAGAAATTTGTGAGAATATCTGGACAGGATGTCGTAAGAGGTACATTCTCTCACCGACACGCTCAACTATTTGATGCAAATTCAAATATTCCCTACTCAAGTCTTGACTTTATATCAGATGATCAGGTTAAACTTAAAATTTATAATTCATTACTTTCAGAGTTTGGCGTTTTAGGTTTTGAATATGGATATTCTATGGCAAGCCCCAACACACTGGTTGTTTGGGAAGCTCAGTTTGGAGATTTTTCAAATGGTGCACAAGTTATAATAGATCAATTTATATCGTCTGCAGAAACAAAATGGGAGAAAATGAATTGTCTACTTGTATTGCTTCCTCATGGTTATGAGGGTCAAGGCCCTGAACATTCTAGTGCCAGGCCTCAAAGGCTTTTAAGTCTATGTTCTGAAGATAATATGGTTGTTGTCAACCTAACTACTCCCGCAAACTTATTTCATTTAATTAGAAGACAATTAGCTTGGGACTTCAGAAAACCATGTTTTGTTTTAAGTCCTAAAAGTTTACTCCGTCACCCAAAGGTATTTTCTAAACTCTCAGATTTTACAGATTCATCTTTCAAGGAGGTTATAGATGATTGTGATAATAAGAATAAAATTAAAAAGATCGTTTTATGTACAGGAAAATTTTTCTATGACCTAGAAGAATTTAAAAACAAAAATAAAGTTGAGGAAGTCTCTATAATAAGGATAGAACAATTAAGTCCATTCCCTCTTGATAAAGTTATGAAAATTTTAAAATCATATAAAAATCATGACAAACTAATATGGGCTCAGGAAGAAAATCAAAATATGGGTTATTGGTCATACATATCTTCATTTAATATTAAAGGTTTGGAGTTAATCTCAAGAAAGAGGAGCTCTTCCCCATCTACAGGATTTTTAAAAGTTCACATAAAAGAGCAAGAGGAATTAATAAAAAAAATATTTAAATAAGAATTATGGCAAATGATATAATAAAAATGATGGTTCCCGCAGTTGGTGAGTCTATTAATGAGGTTACAATATCTTCCTGGATCAAGAATGAAGGAGATATTGTTGAATTAGATGAGATAATTGCTGAAATAGATTCCGATAAAGCAACTTTTGATTTAACTGCTGAATCCTCTGGTAAGCTAATCATTGAGGCAAAAGAAGGAGACACTCTAGAGATAGGTTCACATATTTGTAGTATAGAGAAAGGTGATTTTGATATACCTGAAAAAGATGAGAAACCAAAAATCGAAAAAGTTGAAGATCTTGACTCTTCCAATAATACCGAAAAGGAAATCACAGAAATTGATGATAAATTAAATGTTACACCGGTTGCTCAGAAGATTATAGAAGAAAAAGGCATAGATGTTAAGAATATTATTGGTTCAGGTTCAGGTGGAAAAATATTAAAGGATGATGTTATTGATTTAGAAAAAGAAGTAGAACAAACACCTGAAAAGACTAATACTAGTCCTCAGAGAAGAGAGAAAATGACTCAGCTTAGAAAGACGATTGCTAAGAGATTGGTTTCTGTTAAAAATGAGACAGCTATGCTCACTACCTTTAATGAAGTTGATATGTCATCCATTATGAAGATTAGGTCTGAATATAAGGAATCATTCAAAGAGAAATATGGTGTTAATTTAGGTTTTATGTCTTTTTTTACAAAAGCTTGTTGTGTGGCACTTAGTGAATGGCCTGCTGTCAATGCTATGATTGACGGAGATGAAATAGTTTATAATGAACATTGTGATATATCAATAGCCGTTTCGACTCCGAAGGGTTTGGTTGTGCCTGTAATAAGAAAAGCAGACTCGATGTCTTTTGATGAAATTGAGAAAGAAGTTGTTCGTCTAGCAACAAAGGCAAGAGATGGCAAACTATCTATTGATGAGATGAAAGGTGGAACTTTTACTTTGACAAATGGAGGAATTTTTGGCTCAATGTTATCAACACCTATAATTAATTCTCCACAGTCTGCAATTATGGGTATGCATAATATTGTAAAGAGGGGTGTTGTTTTAGGAGATGAATTGGTAATAAGACCGATGATGTATTTAGCTCTTTCTTATGATCATAGAATTATCGATGGCAGAGAATCTGTAAGCTTTTTGGTTAGAGTGAAAGAGCTATTAGAAGACCCTTCTAGACTAATGTTAGAAATATAAAAAAATTTTTTTTTGAAGAGTTTAGACTATCTGTAAAATTTTTTAATTTTTTTTTGATTTAACATTTATTTTTTCGTGAAATTCCAAAATTATTTCATAATAACAATTTATATTGCAAAATAAATTTCTATGCCTCGCGACAAGAGCATCAAGTCAATTCTTATCATCGGTTCAGGTCCTATTGTTATTGGTCAAGCATGTGAATTTGATTACTCTGGATCCCAAGCCTCAAGGTCTTTAAGGGAAGAGGGTATAGAGGTAACACTTATCAATTCTAATCCTGCTACTATAATGACAGACTCTGTCACAGCTGATAATATTTATCTAAAGCCTCTTACAAAAAAATCAATTATTGAAATATTAGAAAAACATAAAATTGACGCAGTTCTTCCTACTATGGGTGGTCAGACTGCACTCAATTTAGCTATTGAATGTGATAATGCTAAAGTTTGGGAAAAATTTAATGTCAGGATGATTGGTGTCAATGTGGACGCTATTAATACTACCGAGGACAGGGAGCTATTTAGATTGAAGATGAAGGAATTAGATGTAAATGTCTGTAAAGGTGAAATAGCAAAGTCATTTCTAAGAGGCAAAGAGATTGCTCAAGACATAGGTTTCCCTCTCGTTATTCGTCCCTCATTTACCCTAGGCGGGTCAGGTGGTGGCTTTGTAGAAAAAGAGGAAGACTTTGATAATGCCTTAAACCATGGATTAAATATGTCTCCAGTACACGAGGTACTTGTGGAGCAGAGTGTAATGGGATGGAAAGAGTATGAGCTAGAGTTGTTAAGAGATAATATTGGTAATGTAATTATAATCTGTTCTATAGAGAATTTTGATGCTATGGGAATCCATACTGGCGACTCAATTACCGTTGCTCCTGCTATGACACTTCCTGATACTGTATATCAGGAGATGAGAAACCTTGCCATCAAGATGATGAATGGTATCGGAGATTTTGCTGGTGGGTGTAATGTGCAGTTTGCAGTAAATCCCGAAAATGACAGCATTATAGGAATTGAGATAAACCCTAGAGTATCTAGATCATCTGCCCTCGCATCTAAGGCAACTGGTTACCCAATAGCCAAAATTGCTGCCAAACTTGCTATAGGATATAATTTAGATGAGTTAAAAAATCAGATTACAAAAAACACTTCTGCCTTTTTTGAGCCTGCTCTTGATTATGTAATTGTGAAGATCCCAAGATGGAATTTCGATAAGTTTAAAGGTTCGGATAAGAGGCTTGGTCTCCAAATGAAATCAGTAGGTGAGGCTATGGGAATTGGAAATAACTTTCAGGAGGCGTTACAGAAAGCATGCCAATCACTCGAGATTAAGAGAAATGGTTTAGGTGCAGACGGCAGAGAGTTGAAAGATCAAAATAAGTTACTTGACAGTCTTAAAAATGCAAGTTGGAATAGATTATTTCATATTTATGATTCCTTAAAATTAGGACTCCCTTTCAAAACGATTCAAGAAATCACAAAAATTGACAAATGGTTTTTAAATCAAATCAATGAGTTAGTCCTCATGGAGAAAGAGATAAAAAAGTTTACAATAAATGATGTCCCTAAGTCAGACCTTAGGCTTATGAAAGAAAGAGGTTATGCTGACAGGCAGATTGCTCATATTTTAGGGTGTCTAGAGAGTGAGGTTTTCAGTAGAAGGCATGAGCTAGGAATAAAAAGAAATTATAAATTAGTTGACACATGTGCCGCAGAATTTGAGGCAGCAACACCATATTACTATTCTACATTTGGCGATGAAAATGAATCAGTTTCTTCAGACAGAGAGAAAGTTTTAGTTATTGGATCAGGTCCTAACAGAATTGGTCA
>NYXF01000118.1 GCA_002685455.1 Porticoccus sp.
CATTAAACCTAATCTATTAGTGATGGTGGGCATTTGTACTCATTTGGGCTGTTCGCCAACACCAAAATTAAAAGATGGCGGTGATATGGGTAATAATTGGGAAGGTGGTTTTTTCTGTCCCTGTCATGGTTCAAAGTTTGATCTTGCAGGAAGGGTATATGCTGGAGTCCCAGCACCTACAAATTTAGATGTACCACCACATTCTTATGAAACAGATAATATAGTAGTTATTGGCGTAGACCAGGAGGCTAGCTGATGTTAGTGGCATTACGTGATTGGATAGATGCGCGCTTACCGATTATGCGTGCATGGAACACCCATATGGCCAAGTATTATGCCCCCAAAAATTTTAATTTTTGGTATTATTTTGGCGTTTTATCACTAGTTGTGTTGATCATACAATTAGTTTCTGGCATTTGGCTATTAATGAGCTTTGAGGGATCATCAGAAAGAGCTTTTGCATCAGTCGAGTACATAATGCGAGATGTAGATTATGGCTGGATTATTAGATATATACATTCTACTGGAGCATCAGCCTTTTTCTTGGTCATATATTTACATATGTTTCGTGGCTTAATTTACGGTTCATACAAGGCTCCAAGAGAGTTAGTATGGATTTTTGGTATGACCATTTATGTAGCATTGATGGCAGAAGCCTTCATGGGTTATGTTCTTCCTTGGGGTCAAATGTCTTTTTGGGGCGCACAGGTGATAATTTCATTATTTGGCGCAATACCTGTTATTGGCGAGGACATAGTTCAATGGGTTAGAGGTGATTACTTAATTTCGGGGATCACGTTGAATAGATTTATGTCTCTTCATGTTGTAGCTTTGCCGATCATTTTGCTCGCTCTAGTTGTGTTGCACCTCCTCGCGTTGCATGAAGTGGGCTCTAATAACCCAGATGGAGTGGATATTAAGAAAAACAAGGATGCAAACGGTATACCTAGAGATGGAATTCCCTTCCATCCATATTATACGGTTCATGACTTGGTACCTATCACAGTGTTTCTATTCGTGTTTTGTTTTATTTTATTTTTTATGCCCGAAATGGGTGGTTATTTTCTAGAGTACGCAAATTTTGAAATTGCTAACCCTTTAAAAACTCCTGAGCATATCGCTCCAGTCTGGTATTTCACTCCTTTCTATTCAATGCTAAGAGCAGTTCCAGATAAGTTTGCTGGATTTCTGGTAATGGCTGCAGCTATAGCAATTTTATTTGTACTGCCATGGCTTGATCGAAGTCCAGTTAGATCAATGCGCTACAAAGGCAGTTTTAGTCGCGGAGCTATACTAGTTTTTGCTGCTTCTTTCGTTATTCTGGGTGTTCTCGGTGTAAAAGCACCTACCCCGGAGCGTACTTTATTGGCTCAAATTTGCACCGGCCTGTACTTTTTATTTTTTATTGCTATGCCTTTTTGGACCCGGATAGAGAAGACTAAGCCAGAACCAGAGAGAGTTACTATGGATGGAGGGATGGGCCCCTGGAAAACTACATTGGCTGCATCGGTTGTCATGTTTTTGATATGGGCACCGCTGAAAGCAGTAGGAGCTGAATCTGCTTTCAAATGTGGCGCTATCCCTTGCGATGAATTCAACGCTGATTTGTCTGATAAATCTTCACTCCAAAATGGAGCCAAATTATTTGTGAATTCCTGTATGGGTTGTCATTCCGCGAAATATTCTCGTTGGGATAGAGTAGCTAGAGATTTGAAGATACCACCAAACTTAGTTAAAGATAACCTTATTTATGCAGATCAAAAATTTGGCGCTTTAATGGATATTTCAATGCCAGCAGACAAAGCCAAGGCATGGTTCGGTGCAACACCGCCAGATTTAACTTTAGTTGCACGGTCCCGTTCCCCAGAGTGGCTCTATACATACTTAAGAAATTTTTATTCGGATCCAAGTCGCCCTCTTGGGGTAAATAACAAGGTCTTTAAGGATGTTGGGATGCCACACGTTTTATTGGAAATGCAAGGCCTTCAAGAATGTGCTCCTGGACCAGTACTAGCTGCTAACGGTGGCATTAAGAGAGATATTTTTACTCGTGAAGACATATTAGAAAACCCATGTGGCCGCTACAATCTTATTAGCGAAGGCAGTTTATCACCTAAAGACTTTGACAAAGAAATGTATGACTTAGTAAATTTTTTGGCTTATATTGCAGAGCCGATGGCTGACGATCGAAAAAGAATCGGAACTTACGCACTCCTTTTTCTTGCATTCTTATTTATTTGGGTTTGGCTATTAAATAGAGAATATTGGAAAGACATTCATTAACAACTGCTTGGGCAAATCAGTTTTATTGCCCTTTATTTTTTTAAACTAAATCGAGGTTTCATTATGGGGATTGTTGCAAAACGATCATCCATGACATTTTATTCTGATCCGACGTGTCACTATAGTCATCGGGTTCGTATTGTCTTGGCAGAAAAGGGAGTTACTGTAGATATCGAGGATATTGATAATCAGTCGATTCCAGAAGAAATAATGGCTATCAATCCATATGGTACATTACCAACACTAATCGATCGTGATCTTGCTTTATATGAAACGAAGGTTATGATGGAATATTTAGACGAAAGATTTCCCCACCCACCTTTATTACCTGTTTACCCTGTTGCAAGAGCGCTAAATCGACAATATATATATCGCATAGAAAAAGATTGCAGCTCGCAAATAGATTTGATCATCAACACATCGGATACACAAGTAATAGACGGGGCAAAAAAAGAACTTCAAGATAGTCTAATTAGTCTTGCTCCAATTTTTACCGATCTTCCTTTTTTCATGAGCGAGCATTTTACTTTAGTGGACTGCTGTTTAGGGCCAATTTTGTGGCGGTTAAAAAGCCTCAATATCGATATTCCTGATCATCGTCAAACAAAACCTTTGTTTGACTATATGAATAGAATCTTTGAACGTGAATCTTTCCAAGAGAGCCTATCTGAGTTTGAAAGCGAGCTGTAGCTGATAAGGTAATGCTTTGTATAAAGTTAATAGTTTAATTCCTTTTTTGTGTATTGAGCAATAATAATCGATAACCACAACTATGAATATGACATCAAACAAACCCTATTTAATAAAAGCTATATATGAATGGATCGTTGATAATAAATTGACTCCATATGTATCAGTTGATGCTCATCAGCCAGGGGTTGAAGTCCCCCAAAGTTATGCAACAAGGGATGGAGAAATTGTGTTAAATTTATCTCCCCGTGCAGTTTCAAAATTAGTTATGAATAAGGATAAGATTTCATTTAATACAAGTTTTGGTGGAATACCAGCAGAAATTTTTTTGCCAATTCAATCTATAGTTGGAATCTATGCTCAAGAAAATGGTCAAGGAATGATTTTCCAAGTAGAAAATCCCAGAGAGCCTGATCCTTCAGGTCCAGGACCTGTAAAATCGCTTGCTTCATCTGGTAAGATATCAAAAGATAGGCCACCTAGGGTTAAAGCCAAAAGGCCCTCATTAAAAATAGTTAAATAGAGGTTTCATTATGTCTGATCCAATAGTTATAGTCGGAATGGCGAGAACACCAATTGGCAGTATGCAGGGTCAATTCTCTGGTATCCCTTCAACTCAATTAGGAGGTGCAGCTATAAAAGCTGCTGTTGAGCGCTCAGGCGCGCCTTCAAACAGAATTAATTCGGTTGATATGGGATGCGTATTGTCCGCAGGTCTTAGACAAGCTCCAGCTAGACAATCCTCTATATATGCAGGTCTGCCTGTCTCCGTGAACTGCACTACTATTAATAAAGTTTGTGGTTCTGGTATGAAGGCATTTATGAACGCATACGACAGCTTGTCCCTCGGTAATACTAATATCTCGGTTGCAGGGGGAATGGAAAGTATGACTAATGCCCCATACTTAATGACTCAAGGAAGGGGAGGATATCGTTTTGGTGATGCCACTATTTATGATCATATGACATTAGACGGCTTAGAAGACGCTTACACAAAGGAAGCGATGGGGTTATTTGCTGAAGAAACGTGCACTAAATATAATTTTAGTCGCGAGGATCAAGACGCTTTTGCTATAACCTCACTTGAAAGAGCTAAAAATGCTAGTGAGTCAGGAAAGTTCAATGCTGAAATTGTTCCTTATACCGTTAAAACACGCCGAGGCGACATTTCGTACGATAAAGATGAGCAGCCAAGCAAAGGTAACAAAGATAAAATTCCAAAATTAAGACCAGCCTTCAGAAAAGACGGGTCTGTGACAGCTGCAAACTCCAGCTCAATAAGTGACGGAGCCGCTGCACTGGTGCTGACTAGATTATCAGTTGCAAAAGAGCTTGGCCTAAAGCCTTTAGCTAAAGTTGCAGAATATGCAAGTAACTCTCAGGAACCAGAATGGTTCACTACAGCCCCAGTGGGCGCTATAAAAAAATTATTGAAATCTCTAAACTGGTCAACAGAAGATGTAGATTTATATGAAATTAATGAAGCCTTCGCAGTTGTTACTATGGCTGCGATGAAAGAGTTGGACTTACCTCATGAGAAAGTTAACGTTCATGGAGGTGCATGCGCCCTTGGTCATCCTATTGGTGCTTCTGGTGCTAGAATTATTGTTACGCTTTTGTCATCGATGCAAGCATACGCCAAGAAAAAAGGTGTTGCTGCTATATGTATAGGAGGCGGTGAAGCACTTGCAGTTGCTCTTGAATTAATGTAAATGCTCCGCTATTAATTGATCATGATTTTGTCCTTAGACTCAATCAGTATATTCAAGGACAGAAACCACTCTTATTGCCCCACTAATTTCGCTGGCAAGTTGCAGGACTATTTTTGCATTTTCTTGAGAAATCAGGCCCATTAAATAAATTACACCATTTTCTGTGATGACCTTAATTGTCGAAGATTCAATTTCATCGCTAGCCATCAGCTTAGTTTTAAGCTTCGCAGATAACCACGCATCATTAGTTCTGGCAATCAAAGAAGTGGGCCCGCTTATTTTAATTTCGTTATAAACTTGACGTACACCTCTATATTTTCTCGCCACCTCAGCAGCAAGGCTCCTAGCCTCTGCTGACGGAACTTGACCTGTCAGCAGCACTATACGATTATATGAATTTATATTTATATTAGAATCCTGTAGTTCAGGCCCTGCTTTTTTTAAATTAACGCCAATTGAGGTCTCAAGCTCCCAGTCGTCAATATCGGTTCCTATAGAAATTTTTTCTGGTTGCGGCTGTATTGGATTTTCAGTTGCAACATGAATAATCTCAGTACATCCTGCTAAAAAAAAAGCATAAAGAATAATTACGCTTATCAAACGTCTCGGCATTAGCTTTCTCCTCCAAATAATTGTTTATCTATAAGTTCACATAAACAAAATACACTTAACATCTGAAGTTCACTTATTTGATGTACATCGTTATGTTCGATTCTCAGCTCTATGTCCTCGTTATTAAGCAAAGCAGACAAGTCTGTATCTCCTTTCCCGGTAAGAGCTATTATCTCCATAGACTTATCATGTGCTGCTTGAATAGCTTGGACTAGATTGCTAGGATTGGTACCAGAGCTAAATATAATTAACAAGTCTCCAGACTGGCCTAAAGCAGAAATTTGCTTACTAAATAGCTGGCTTTTTCCATCCCTGTGGCATATTGACGTAAGTATCCCACTTTCATTTAAACATATTGCTGGTAATCCTGGACGCTCAAGTTCGTATTGAAGCAAAAGAGCTTCAGTTATTATATTTGCCATATAGCCAGCCAAACCATTACCACAAGAAAGTACTTTATAGCCTTTAAGTAGCTGTTCGACTACTTTCTGGCCTGCAGATACAATCTGTGGTGCTAATATAGGAGCACTAATTTCTTTGGCTTGAACGCTTTGATTGAAATGAGAAAGAACAATTTTTTTCATAATGCCATGCTTTGTAAATCACAGTTAATTATATAAACAATTAAACTACATTTTAGCTTATCATTTGTTGTTTTGTCGGTTCTAAAATTATACAAAATAATCGATCAAAAAGATAATATAGTTAGCACTCTATCCCAAGGTATTAGAAAGCTTTTAGATATAGCTATGGCTGTTGTTGGAAATCCAAAGGTTATA